>JAURLR010000116.1 GCA_030831135.1 Alphaproteobacteria bacterium | reverse complement strand
TGAAGCGATGAAGAGCATGGTGCGGCGGGTTATCACAGGGCATGGCGATGCGGGGCGATCCGTCATCGCGCGTGACGAGAACCTCGATCCGTCGCGTGTTGTGCGTGACGATGGTCGACCTGTGGCAGAACTATGGGCGACGGTCGATCAGCCCGTTCACCCGGATCCGGGCCGGTCGGGCTTCAGCCAGTTTCGAGTCGTGGATGTGCCGCCCGGCGTCAAGAGCGCTATGCATGTCACGGACACGGTGGACTACGCGATCATGCTCGAGGGGGAGCTTCACCTCATCCTCGATACAGAGGAAACCCTGCTCGTCGCCGGCGACACGGTCGTTCAGCTGGGCACGATGCACGCCTGGCACAATCGGTCGGATCGGCCCGCGCGGATGGTGTTTGTGAACCTCGGCGGTCAGGTGACCGATAGGGAGTTCATGCCCGATAGTCCCGTATGAAGATTCACCCTAGGGGGCTGCATTCCTGACAACCTCATACTTCGACAGGCTCAGCATGAGGTTGTTTTGAGAACCGCCCTGAACTTCCGGTCTTTCTTTATTGCCATTTCCCGGCGGAGCGCATCGCCACGGGGCAGGGGGCCTTCGGTGTGAATGACGGTCCACGGCCCGCGTCCGCGCGTGAACTTCGCGCCGCTGCCGTCATTGTGGGCGGAGAGCCGTGCGTCCACGTCCAGCGCGATCCCGGTATAGGTGATGCCGGCTGCGTTGCGCAGGACATAGACGAAATAGGGTGCGTCGGCGGCCATCGGACCTAGTAATGCGGTGGTGGCGGGTCGTCAGGGGCCTTGTCGTTGACCACTTCGGCCAGTTCACCCATCTGCCCCGACAGGCGCCGGACCTGTTCGCGCAGGAGTTCGACGAGGCTCGCCTGTTCGGCGACGACCGAAGAGAGCTCATCGATCGTCTGCTCCTGATGGGCGAGACGGATTTCAAGCTCGGCGATGCGGTTGTCTGTAGTCATGTCGCTATCCATAGCAGGGCGTTTTGAGTCCCGAAGCGGGCGGGTTTGAAACCCGCCCCTACTTTACTGGCTTCGTTGAAATGTAGGGGCGGGTCTTTGACCCGCCCGCCTTTCTACCGCCCAAGCACGGTCACCACGGTCGCGGCTTCCTCGATGCCGAAGAACCCGCCGCCGTTTTCGGCAGCTGCGATCCTTGCGCCTTCGACCTGGCGCTTGCCGGCTTCACCGCGCAACTGGGTGACGAGTTCGTGGATCTGCATTGCGCCGGTGGCACCAATGGGGTGGCCCTTCGACAGCAGACCGCCCGAAGTGTTTACCGGGATACGCCCGCCGAGGCGGGTTTCGCCGCTTTCGGCCAGCGCGCCGCCCTCGCCACGGGCGCAGAAGCCCATGTTTTCGACCTGCACGATTTCGGCATAGGCTGACGCATCATGGACTTCGGCCACATCGACATCTTCGGGGGACACCCCGGCCATGTTGTAGGCGCGGTCGGCGGCGACCTTGGCGAGATGGTTGTCGAAATCGTTCGGGTCGCGGTCCGAACCGCTGACCAGTGCCGTGCCCATGACTTTCACTGCGCGGGATTTGTCGAAACGGTCGAGCGCGTCGCCGCTGGCGAGCACCAGCGCACCGGCACCGTCGGACAGGGGCGCGCACATGGCGCGGGTCAGGGGCCATGAGATCAGCCGGTCGTTGAGCACTTCGTCGACGCTGAAATCCTTCTGGTACTGGGCCAGCGGGTTCATGGTCGAGTGGTAATGGCTTTTGGCCGCCGCCGCTGCAATCTGGCGCTGGGTGGTGCCGAAATTCTTCATGTGCTGGCGCGCGAGTGAAGCATAAATGTCCATGAAGACGCTGTGTTCGCCGGTGTCCTCGAGCGCTTCGGGGGGCAGTTCGAGCCCTTCGCCGAGTGCGAGCAGGTTCTTCTCGGTCTCTTCCTGGGTGTGCACATCCCAGCCACCGCGAAAGGCCTGGAACATCAGGTCGCGCTTCTCGGGATAGAACATCTTCTCGCTGCCCGCGACCAGCGCCACGCCGCCCATCCCGGCCTTGAGATAGGCATAGGCCTGATTGAGGCCGGTCGAGGAGGAGCAACAGGCGTTCTCCACATTCACGATGGGGATCGACTGGAAGCCCATGGAGCGCAGCGCGCACTGGCCGCGCACCGTGTTCTGGCCTTCCATCATGCCCTGCCGTGTGTTGGAGAACCATGCAGCCTCGATATCGCCCATGGCTGCCCCGGCATCGGCAAGTGCGGCAGACACGGCCGCATTGGTGAGTTCCTTGACCGATTTGTCGGGGAACTTTCCCAGTGCGGTCATGCCAATGCCAACGATGTAGATATCCGTCATGTTCCTGATCCCTGCTGCAAGAGCGTCAATGTGCCGTAGCGGGAGCCACTCTGCCAGAATCGCGCCGGGTTTGCTCGCTCCGTAAGACATTTCTTACCGGCGTTTTCTATGGTGCCGCAGAAGGCTAGGATGCGCCGTCAACGGGGAGAACATCATGACAGCGCGCATCACAGTGGTTTCACCCATGGATCTGGCCATGGAGATCGTGGGCGAGGCCTTCGCGGAGATCTGGCCGGAGGCGCAGGTCGTAAACCTGCTCGATGAATCCCTCTATGCCGATTTCGCCGGCGGCAAGCCCCAGACCGAGGAAACAGGTCGGCGGCTTTCCGAACTGCTGCACTATGCGGCGGATTGCGGGCCGGACGGGATGATCTTTGTCGGCTCGGTCTTCGGGCGCTGGGTCGAGGCTGCGCGCGTCGATATCGATATTCCCTGCCTCACATCCTATGAGGCCATGATCGAGGAAGCCTTCACCCATGGTGACCGTTTTGGAATCCTGACCACGGCAGCGGGAACCCTGAAATGCCTGGTCGAGGATATCGACCGCTATTCCAAGGAAAACGGCCTGACCTGTTCGATCACCGACCATATCGAGGATGCGGCCCGTCCGATCATTCTGGCCGGTGATATCGAGACCCATGACCGGATGGTCGCGGCGGCAGCGGCGAAGATGACGGATTGCGATGTCCTCATGCTCGGCCAGTTCTCCATGGGGAATGCGGCCAAGGTGATTGCCGATGTGCCCGGCCGCCCGGTCCTGACCGCCCCGCAGGCGGGGGTACGGAAACTGAAGCGTCTTCTGGGGTGAGCGGATTTGTAATTTGCCGTCATGCGCGGACTTGATCCGCGCATCTCAAGCCAGGTTCCAAAGATGCCCGGGTCAAGCCCGGGCATGACGAAAAAACTGGGGCCGTAGCTTTCGACAATGGAAAACGAAACAACTAGATTGGAATCGTAAGTGGTTTGGGGGAATTTCACATGTCCAGATTGAGAATTGGCGTTGTCTCGCCAACAGAAGTCGCGTTTCCGACGGTCACGGCGGCCTTTGAAGAACTCTGGCCTGATGCCCAGCCGGTCTGCGTTCTCGACCAGTCGCTCTATGCCGATTTCATCAACGCCGACATGACGGTTCCCGAAGTCATGCCCGATGCAGCCTATGACCGGATCGCGCGTTTGCTGCGCTACAGCGCCAATAGCGGTGCCGACGGGATCATCTTTTGTGGATCGGTCTTCGGACGTCTCGTCGAGGCCGGGCGCGAGGGCATGGATATCCCGGTCCTGACCTCTTATGAGGGCATGATTGCGGCGGCCTTTGCGGAGGGCTCTCGTCTCGGCATCCTCGCGACGACGCCGGGCACCATCAAATGCCTATCCGATGACATCGAACGCTACGCGTCCGCCCACGAGTTGACCTATACGCTGACATCCGCGGTGGCAGAGGGGGCGTTCGACGTCCTGCTGGAAGGTGACCGGAATGCCCATGACGACATTGTTGTGGAATCCGCAGCCCGCATCACCGAATGCGACAGTCTGATGCTCGGTCAGTTCTCCATGGGTCTGGTGCCGCGCAAGATCACGCCCATGGCGGGCCGTCCGGTTTTCACCGCGCCCTATACGGCGGTCGCCAAACTCAAGGCGGAGCTGGCGGGCTAGGTTTCATGGCAAAAACCAGCGCGTTTCGCATGACGTCCGTCGAGTGGGCGCTGCTGCTGGTTCTCGGCGGGTTCTGGGGCTGTACATTCTTCTTCAACGAGATCGCCCTCGTCGAATTGCCGCCATTCTCGATC
Source organism: Alphaproteobacteria bacterium (assembly GCA_030831135.1). Lineage (GTDB taxonomy): Bacteria > Pseudomonadota > Alphaproteobacteria > UBA6615 > UBA6615 > JABJAG01. The sequence continues at coordinate 503 of JAURLR010000116.1, read as the reverse complement.
ATCTTTTTCCGGGTCGCGCTGGCATCCCTGATCCTGTGGTTCTTCGTCTGGGTGCGGCGGGTTTCGGTCCCGCGCAGGCGTGAGGTCTGGGTTGCACTGGCGATCATGGCGCTCCTCAACACCGCGTTGCCGTTTTTCCTGATTGCCTCGGGGCAGATTCACATCACCGGGGGGCTGGCCTCGATCCTGATTGCCACATCGCCGCTGTTTGCCGTGGTGGCGGCCCATTTCTGTACCCAGGATGAGGGGCTGACCCCGGGTAAGGTGGTCGGTGTTCTGGCGGGGCTTGTCGGAGTCGTGTTTCTTCTCGGCCCCGAATTGCTGGGCGATATCGGGACGAATCTGGTGGCACAATTGATGGTGCTGGGGGCTGCGGTCAGCTATGCCATTTCGGCAATCTACGGGCGCCGGTTCGCGACCTATGGCGTGTCCTCGATGTTCGTGGCCACGGGACAGATGACCATGTCATCTCTGATGCTGTTGCCCTTCGCGCTGATCGTGGA
>JAURLR010000115.1 GCA_030831135.1 Alphaproteobacteria bacterium | reverse complement strand
CTCGGACGTATTTCCGGAATCCGCCAGCAAGCTCGCCTCGCGCAAACTGGCCAGGAAGCGATAGCCCGTGGTTCCCTCGCGCGCGATATCGCGCAATTCAAGAACCGCCATGTCGCGCTGCACCTGCTCTTGCGCCACGGCAGAGAGGAACCGCGCGCTGTCCGCCTCACGTGCGCTCTCCTGCGCATCACGCCAGAGAACAAACGCCACCGTCGCACCGATGATTGCAACCAGCGCAATGATGACAAGCGTCCCGTATCGCTTCCAGATTTTCTGGTAGCGGTCCTGACGAACCTCTTCATCAACTTCGCGAAATAACTCGTCCGACACGAAAATATTTCCTTTTCAATAACTTCGGCCTGCCGCCCCTGCGCTATATCGCCGGAGCGGGCACCGAAATCAACCTCTTAACAGGCTTTTGATGCATTGGCCGACCGGCCACACCATTCCTTAACCCCAATCTTGGAAACTTAGCTGATTTCCGAGATTCAGGCGATGATGACGCGATATTTTCGACATTTATTCTTTCTGATCATTCCACTTGCCGTGACAGGCTGCATCGATCCGGCTTCGCTGGCGATCAGCGGGGCCAGCGTGGTGACTGCTGTCGATTCCGGAAAAACCGTGACCGATCACGCCATGTCCTTCGCAACCGGGGAAAACTGCTCGTTCCTGCATTCCTTCAGGGGCAAGGCATGGTGTGTGCCCGAAACCGGCAAAGACCACGAACCGCCCGATCAGGTCTGCTACAGCTCGATCGCCAGAATGACCTGCTACCCCGTCGAAAACCCCCACGAAACGGCCAGCCGCCGGACCTATTAGCGGCCTTTCGTGTCTGCGCCGCGTGGGTGGACACATCCGGAAAAATCGTGAAAAATCGTTGCATTGTCATTCCTTCGTAACGGGCGGGTCGATCACATATGAGTTCCGTACATATCGTGAACCACCAGAACCGAACCCCCGGTCAGGTGACATTTGATCGCAACGAACTCCGTATCCTGTTGAACGAGTACAGCCGCCGAGTTGCAGCGGGCGAATGGCGCGACTACGCGATAGACTTCTGCAAGGACCGTGCGGTGTTTTCCGTGTTTCGCCACGCCGCAGAACACCCGCTCTATGCGATCGAGAAGTTCCCCCAAAAGGGCAGTCGACCCGGTCTATACGCTGTATCCCGCGGGCCGCAGAAGCTGAAGCAGGGGCAGAATCTGATGGATGTTCTCGGCGCGATAAAGCGTCGGCCAAAACTCGTCGCGCTTGGTTGAATTCGGTTTTCTTTCCCGCAGCATTATCGGGAAATTACCGCCAAATTCTCTCGATATTCCAAAAACTAAAACTGCGCGCGATGTTCGTTGCGCTCAGGTCTTTTTCACGCGATGTCTTGGGGTGCGCAGTCCGTTTTTCCGTTTTCAATACCCGGGATGGGCACGCACCGAATAGAACCCTGGAGCGTGAAATGGAGAACATCGAACGCATACGTCCGCCGGCCGAACCGCTGCCGCGCCCGTTTGCCATACCTCTCGATCGCGACGAAGCCGAAGAGACCCGGTCGACGTCAGAGGCAAAAACGGAAAACCGCGTACAGCTTGTTGAGGCCGAAGCGCGAATTTTCCAGGCCCGGCTGAGCTATGATGCCGAACACGCCGAGGTATTTATAGAGATACTCAACCCCACGACCGGCGATGTGATTCGCCGTTTGCCGGCCGAAAAAGCTGCCGAAGACCGCTCCGTATTCGGTCACGGCGGGGCCTTGATTGATCGGGTTGCCTGAACGCGACCAACCCCTTTCGCGACCGCGTGGCCCGGGGATAGTCTGTCGGGCATGGACGCAGCAGCCACCAGACGCACCGGAACACGCCGCACCCTCGCGGGCCTTGATCGCCTGCTGGCAGATGACGAAACCATCAATCGTCTGTCGCATCGGCATGTCGGTCTTCTGACCAATCATGCCAGCGCATCGGCAGACGGCATCCCTGCTTCGCGCGCCCTGAGCCAGAGATTGTCCGCAGCCGGTGGTTCACGGATGCGCCTGTTCACGCCAGAACACGGCATGCAGCTGTCTGCGGGCGCAGGTGAACCGGTGGAACATGGCATCGACCCACTGACCGGCTTGTCGGTTCACAGCCTTTATGGTGGCGGCGGGCTTGCGGACAATGCGAGTTTCGACGATCTCGATACTCTGGTGATCGACCTGCGCGACATCGGCGTGCGCTGCTACACCTACGCCGCAACGGCTGCGCAGGCAGCACGCCGGGCTCTCGAGCAACACATCGAGGTAATTGTCTGTGATCGTGCCAACCCGCTCGGCCCCGGTGCGGAGGGCCCGCGCCCCGAACCATCCCGGCGTTCATTTCTCGCCTTCTTTGACGTGCCCTTTGTGCACGGGCACACCCTTGCCGAGTTGCTGTCCCGTCATGTGGCCCCGGCAATCGGCGCGGCCTCCTACCTGGTCTATCCAGCCGACATCAACCTGCGGGCAGATCTGGGCTGGGCGCCGCCATCGCCAGCCTTGTCACACCCCGATGCCGTGACCGCTTATGCCGGACTGGTTCTGCTGGAAGCGACCAATGTCAGTGAAGGCCGGGGTTCCGCGCTGACCTTTCGCAGCGCATCCGCTCCCGATCTGAAAGCCCAGGCGCTGGCGAAAGCGATTGCGGGCTGGAACACCGGGTTTCACGCTATCGCGGGACCGGTCACAAGCATGCGCGGTGAT
>JAURLR010000114.1 GCA_030831135.1 Alphaproteobacteria bacterium | reverse complement strand
CTGCGATGCGGTCAGCGGCGATTCCGGTTCTCCGATCCTGGGGATCACGGATGAAGGTCTTGTGGTTCTGGGAGTACACGTCGCGACCGGACGTCCCCGGTCGGGCGAAAGCACGGGGATCGCGATCCCGATTGATTCGATTTCGGGTGCGTCCCGATAAACGCATCTGGCCCTTGTCTGGAGCGATTTCATGCCATACCTGTCTTGTACACCCAATCAGGATACGACCTTGCCATGGCCGAAGCCGATAACATGACCCAATCGCCCGTTCTGGATGCCCTGATAAATCGTGCCTCCATGCCGCCGCGCCTGTTCAGCGACAAGGGGCCGCCGCGCAAGGACATCGAGAAAATGCTCGAGGCGGCGATGAGCGCCCCCGATCATGGTGCGGTTCGTCCGTGGCGGTTCCATATCATCGAAGGGGATGCGCGGCACAAACTGGGTGAGCTCTTTGCCGAAGTGCTGCTGGACAATGACCCCTTTGCGCCAACCGCGGCGATCGAGAAGGCCAAGGGGCGCCCGCTGCGTGCGCCGGTGATTGTCACGGTCTGTGCGAAGGTCGATCCTTCCCGCGCACCGAAAATCCCGGTGATGGAACAGGTCGTCACAGCTGCCGCGGCGATGGAGCATGTCGTGATTGCGGCACAGGCGATGGGCTATGGTGCCATTATCCTGACCGGCCCGAACGCGCAGGCCGGAAAGGTGCGGTCCGCCTTCGGCCTGAACCGCGACGACGAGCTTCTCGGCTTTGTCTATATCGGCTGCGCGGACGAACCTGCACCGCCCAAGGAACGCCCCGACGCCCGCGACTTCACGAGCGACTGGACGGGTTAGTCCCGCCTCAGCATCCTTCGAGACGGGCCTTCGGCCCTCCTCAGGATGAGGCTTTTGAGGTGCCTCTTCCTGAGGAGCGAGCGTTCTGAAAATGGACGGCGTCTAGAACTTCTCGTTCCAGTGCACCATCGGCAGACCGGCCACCGGTGAGGTGAAGTAGGGGATGTTGGTGGCCCGCAGGCTACCGACATAGACCGTCTTCAGATCCGGGCCGCCGAAGGTGACCGACGCACACCATTTTGCGATATCGCCGCCACATTCGAGCAGCAGGTCGGCCGTCACTTCGCTTTTCTGGAAGGCGTCGTTCAGCTTCTTCACTTCGGCGGGATTGGAATCATCAAAGATGATGTGCAGATCGCCGTCCGGCTTGATGGCGAAGATGCCGTCATTCATGACATGGGTGCCCCACAGATTGCCGTAGGCATCAAAGGCGATCCCGTCGATCAGCCGCCCGTGATCGGTCGGGCCATAGATTTCCTTGTTGGAGAGGCTGCCATCAGCACCGATCTTGTACCGGGCGATGTTCCGGCCGCAGGTCTGGACGATGTAAAGCCATTCTTCCTTCGCATCGAGCTTGCACTCGTTGGAGAAATGCACGTCGTCAGCCACGATCCGAACGCCTTTGCCCTCTTCATAGAGCAGGATGCGGCCATCGATGATGTCCGGGCTGATCGCCTTCGGCCAGTCATGCAGCATGGTCGAAACCGTGATCCAGATGCGGTTCTTGCTGTCGCGACACACGAAATTGACCTTGCCGATCGGCTGGCCGTCGACCGTGTCGAACATGACGGTCGTCTCGCCGGTGCGCGTCATGCGTTCGAGACAATCGGTGCCGAAGTTGGAGATCAGGATGTCGCCATTGTCGGCGAAAGCCAGACCGTTGGGCAGGGTCCCGTCGACAAACTTCGAGGCTTCGTCACTGGTTGATTCAAACGCATCCGCATCATGGGATTGCGTGATGATGGACTGGCTGCCATCTGCTGCGATGCGAACAACGCCGCCACGCGCATCGGCTGACCAGAGCGTCCCGTCCTTTTCGGCCAGAATGCATTCCGGCCGCTGCAAGTCGCTGCCGATAAACTTGAAATCTTCCTTCGAGACGGTGAAACCGTCGATCGGATTAGCTGCCATCTGTCTCTCCCCGGTTTTTGTGTTCTGGAGCCGGTTGCGCCGCGCGATCGAAATCGCGCGGCGATGTCTTCATGTCCGGCTGCTGGTGTGTTCGGGCTTGGGGCCTAGAACTTCACCATGTCGCCGCCCTTGAGATCGAGAATCTCACGGGCTTCGTCCGGTGTTGCCACTTCAAGCGACAGGTCCTCAACGATCCGGCGGATCTTGGCGACCTGCTGTGCATTGGATTCTGCGAGCTTGCCCTTGCCGATGAAGAGCGAGTCTTCCAGACCGACACGCACGCTGCCGCCCATCAGGGCCGACTGGGTGGTAAAGTTCATCTGGTGACGGCCTGCGGCCAGCACGGAGAAGACATAGTCGTCACCGAACAGCTTGTCGGCGGTCGACTTCATGTGCATCAGGTGTTCAAGGTCAGCGCCGATGCCGCCCATGATGCCGAAGATGAACTGCAGGAAGATCGGGCCCTTCAGGCGGCCGGTCGAGTAGAAGTAATGCGTGTTGTAGAGATGGCTGATGTCGTAGCACTCATGCTCGAACTTCACCCCACGCTTATCGTGCAGCTCGGTGATGATGTATTCCATCTGCTTGAAGGTGTTGGTGAAGATGAAGTCATCGGTCATCTCCAGATAGGGCTTTTCCCAATCGTACTTCCAGTTTTCGTAGCGATTGGCCAGACCGAAGATACCGAAGTTCATGGAACCCATGTTGAAGGAGGTAACCTCCGGCTCGGCGCGGACAGCTGCCGCGATACGCTCGTCACGCTTGCGGTGATTACCGGGGCGGTGAATGGCGGATCGGTTGGCAGCCGTTTTGGTCCGTGGGGAACGCTGATCGGGGTGGGTGTCGG
>JAURLR010000113.1 GCA_030831135.1 Alphaproteobacteria bacterium | reverse complement strand
GATTTGTCGATGCGCTGATCATGCGAATTGTGGATTTCATGCTGGGCTTTCCGACCATCCTTGTCGCGCTGATGATGCTGGCGCTTCTGGGGCAGGGGGTCGAAAAGGTCATCTTGGCGCTGGTTATAGTACAATGGGCCTATTTTGCCCGCGCTGTGCGGGCCACGGCACTGAGTGAGCGTAACAAGGAATACATCGAGGCGGCCCGTTCGCTGGGCCTCAGCCACGCCCGCATCGTCTTTGGCCATCTGGCGCCCAACTGTATGCCGCCCGTCATCGTCATCGGCACCATGCAAGTCGCCAGCGCGATATCTGCCGAGGCGACCCTGTCTTTCCTTGGACTTGGCCTGCCAATCACCGAACCTTCACTCGGTTTGCTGATTTCCAATGGGTTCAACGTGATGCTGGCAGGTCTTTATTGGATAAGCGTCTTTCCGGGCCTGCTGCTGTTGGTGCTGATCTTTGCGATCAACATCGTCGGCGACCGGCTGCGCGAAGTGCTGAACCCGAGGAACGCCCGATGAGCGCGCTGCTGGAGGTTCGGGGCTTGAAGACCCATTTCCACATCCGCGCCGGTGTGGTCAAGGCTGTCGATGGCGTGGATTTCACTCTGAATGAGGGCGAGGTTCTCGGATTGGTTGGCGAAAGCGGATCAGGCAAGACCGTCGCCAGTTTCTCGATCCTCGGATTGATCGACCCGCCGGGGCGCATTGCGGAAGGCTCGATCAGGTTCAAGGGTGAGGAGTTGGTCGGAGCCTCGCCTGCCCGGATGCGCCAGTTGCGCGGGCATGATATCGCCATGGTGTTTCAGGACCCGATGATGACCTTGACGCCGGTGCTGAAAATTGAAACGCAAATGGTGGAAACTGTGCTGGCGCATGAAAATGTGTCAAGAAAGGCGGCGCGTGCCCGTTCTGTCGAGGTGCTGCGCCGCGTCGGGATCCCGTCACCCGAGGACCGCATCGGTGGCTATCCACATCAGTTTTCCGGCGGCATGCGTCAGCGTGTGGCCATCGCGATTTCGCTGCTGCACGCGCCGGCCCTGATCCTCGCCGATGAACCGACGACGGCGCTAGATGTCACCATTCAGGGCCAGATCATCGCCGAGATGCAAAAACTGGTGGTCGAGACCGGCACGGCGATGATCTGGGTCAGCCACGATCTGGCGGTGGTCGAGACCATCGCCGACAGTGTCGCTGTGATGTATGCGGGCCGGATCGTCGAGCATGGACCCTCGGGCAGGGTAATTGGTGCACCGGCCCATCCCTATACCGAGGGGCTGTTGAACTCGATCCCCAGCAGGACGACGCCGGGGCAGCGGCTGAACCAGATCCCCGGCATGGCCCCTTCGGTGCTGCACCTGCCACCGGGTTGCCCCTTTTCTCCACGCTGCCGCTATGCCGAACCGGCGTGCGAGACACCGCCGCCGATTGCCAGCGTCGGCCCCGATCACATGGCCCGCTGCATCGCCCCTCTGAATGCGGAGGCCGCCCTATGACCGTGCCGCATGTGTCGCTGGAAAATGTCAGCAAGATATTTACGCGCAAGCCCGATTTTGCAGAACGTATCGCGATCTCGCTCGGGCTGCCAAAGCCGCCCGAAGTGCGCGCCGTCGATGGTGTATCGCTTGACGTCGCCTATGGCGAGGCGCTGGGATTGGTCGGCGAAAGCGGTTGTGGGAAATCGACGCTGGGCCGGATCGTGGCCGGGGTGCACGCCAAATCTGCGGGTCAATTTCGCTTTGACGGCAAGGAAGAGGGCACCTGGACCACCAAGGACGCAGAGCGTGCCCGGCTCGATATTCAGATGATCTTTCAAGACCCGATGTCGTCGCTGAATCCCCGCAAGCGCATCGTCGACATCATCGGCGAGGCTCCGGTCGTGCATGGCATGGCCGCCGCGCGGGACAAGGAAAAGCTGGTTGGTGACCTGATGCAGGAGGTCGGGCTTGATCCGGGCTATGCGCGCCGCTTCCCGCATCAGTTCTCGGGCGGACAGCGCCAGCGGATCGGGATCGCCCGCGCATTGGCAGTGCAGCCGAAATTTCTGGTTTGCGATGAAAGCGTGGCGGCGTTGGACGTTTCTATTCAAGCGCAAGTATTAAATCTTTTCATGGATTTGCGGGAAGGCCGCGGGCTGACATACTTGTTCATCAGTCACGATCTGGGCGTCATCGAGCATCTGACCGACCGCGTCGCGATCATGTATCTGGGCAAGATTGTCGAGGTTGGGCCGACCGCCGAAATTTTCGCCGGGCCCGCACATCCCTACACACATGCCCTGCTTGACGAGGCCCCCCGCGTCGGGCGCGGCCGACGGGCCTACATACCCCTCAAAGGTGAGCTTCCCTCGCCACTGGCCCCACCACCGGGCTGCCGGTTTCACACACGCTGTCCACACGCCATGCCGATCTGTTCGGCTGAAGAACCCAAACTTGACGCACTATCCCCGGGCCGGGTCGCGGCCTGCCATCTTCACAACACGACCGACTAGGAGGAACCAAAATGCAATTTCTGAAATCACTGAGCCTTGCGGCCGCCATGGCCTTGGGCACCGTACCGGCACTTGCGGCCGATCTGACGATTGGACGCGGTAACGAGCCGCAATCCATCGATCCGCAGTTCTCGCGCACCGGTCCGAACCAGATGACGGCGCTGCACATCTTTGACCGTCTGATCTTGACCGATGCCAATGTCCGTTCCCGGCCCGGCCTTGCCGAAAGTTGGACGAATGTTGATCCACTGACATGGGAGGTGAAATTGCGTCAGGGGGTAACGTTCCATGACGGCTCCCCCTTCACGGCAGAGGATGTGGTCTTCTCGCTGACCCGCGCGCCCGATGTGCCGAATTCGACGGCTTCTTTTGCAGGCTCCGTGGCAAGTATCGCCGATATGATGATCGTCGATGACCACACGATCCGATTTACCACGACAGAACCCGACCCCGTCTTTTTGAATTCCATTGGCACGGTCTATATCGTTTCCAAAGCCGCAACTGAGGGCAAGGAAAGTGCCGATTTCAACTCCGGCGCAGCGGCCATCGGTACCGGGCCTTACAAGTTCGTCTCATGGGCGCCCGGCGACCGATTGGAGCTGACCCGCAACGATGCCTATTGGGGCGATGCACCGGCCTACGAAAACGTCACCATGCGCTTTTTGTCAAATGATGCGGCACGGGTCGCGGCGCTGTTGTCCGGCGCGGTTGATCTGATTGATCTGGTCCCGCCAGCGGATCTGCCGAGCCTACGCGAAAATTCGGACATTACCGTGTATGATACCCCCACCGTCCGGCTGATCTATCTGGCCCTGAACCAGCAAGATGATGCGCCGTTCTTAACCGATCTCGACGGCAACCCACTGCCCTCCAACCCCTTCAAGGACGCCCGCGTGCGTCACGCAATTTCGCTGATGATTGACCGTCAGGCCATCATCGATCGTCTATTGTATGGGGCGGGCGAGCCTGCCAGCCAGATCGTGCCAATCGGGGTTTATGGCTATAACGATGCCATCGAAGTGCCTCAGGCCAATATCGAGCGTGCCAAGGAACTTTTGGCGGAAGCAGGCTATCCGGACGGTTTTGGCATCACCGTCCACAGTTCAAACGACCGGTTCAGTCAGGACGGTGAACTGGCGCAGGTGCTGGGGCAGTTCCTTGCACGTGGCGGGCTGAAGGTGAACGGTGTCGAGACCTTCCCCTATTCGGTGTATTCCAAAGATGCGGGCAAAAACGCCTATGGTGCCTTCGTGTTCTCATACGGCAACTCAACCGGCGAAAGCTCGCGTGGTTTGCTCAGCGCGCTGCACACCTACGACAAGGAAGGCAGCGGCAACGGGACGTTGAACAGGTTCCGCTATTCCAACCCGGAGTTTGACGCGGCCGTTATCGCCGCGGCACAGATCTTTGATGAAGGAGAGCGCGAACAGGCACTGAAGGATGCGGCCGCTATCGCAGCCGCTGACACAGCCGTTGTGCCGCTATACTTCCAAGCACTCAGCTGGGCTTCCAAAGCCAACATCGCATTCACGCCGCGCCGCGACGAACGCACTCTGGCGATGGGTGCTAAACCTGCCGAGTGACGAACATGCACGGGACCATCGACGATGTGATAATCTTGCGGGATGTGATGGTCCCGATGCGCGATGGCGTTGGGCTGGCAGCAGATATATATCGCCCTGCTGAGAATGGCGAAGGGTTGCCTGGACCTTTTCCCACGATTTTATGTCGCACTCCGTATAACAAGAGCGATCTGCGCTATATCGAGATTGGCGAGTACTTTGCCACTCGCGGATATGCAGTCGTTCTGCAAGACCTCCGTGGGCGATACAAATCGCAAGGCATCGGTCAGTATTTTCACACGGTAAATCCCCACG
>JAURLR010000112.1 GCA_030831135.1 Alphaproteobacteria bacterium | reverse complement strand
TGACGAGCCCGGCCACAGCGTTGCCGTCAAGCCCGGCACCCTGCTGCACCGCATTGTGGGCACAGACCGGCTGGACGTGAACAGCGCCCACCATCAGGCGGCAAAGGGAGAGCCCGACGGCGTGATCATCAACGCCGTGGCACCCGATGGCGTGATCGAGGGCATCGAAGCCGTCGACCGGAAGTTCTGCATCGGGGTCCAGTGGCACCCGGAATATGGTGTTTCGGCGGGCGATGCCGCCATTTTCCAAGCGTTCATCAAGGCGGCCTGAAACCTGTCATGACCGAAGACACCCCCAAAGGAGAGCGGATCGCCAAGGTCATCGCACGCGCCGGCGTTGCCTCCCGTCGTGAGGCCGAACGCTGGATCGAGGCTGGTCGGGTCACGCTCGACGGCAAACGGATCGATTCTCCCGCGCTCAATGTCTCGCCCGAGGCCGACATCCGGATTGACGGCACATCGCTTCCCGCCCGCGAACCCGCGCGCCTGTGGCGCTATCACAAACCGCGCGGCCGCCTGACCACCCATGATGACCCGGAAGGCCGCCCCACGGTTTTCGGTGACCTCCCACCCGAATTGCGCAACACCAAACCGATCGGGCGGCTCGACATGAATTCCGAGGGCCTGCTGTTGCTCACCAATGATGGCGAGCTGGCCCGACGCCTCGAACTCCCCTCGACCGGATGGCTCCGTCAGTACCGGGTCCGCGTCCACGGGCGTATCGACCCCGCTGGCCTCAAGCGTCTCTCCCAGGGCGTGACCATCGAAGGCATCCATTTTCGTCCCGCCCAAGCCGAGCTCGAACGCCAGGTCGGCGCGAATGCCTGGGTCACGATCACCCTGCGGGAGGGCAAGAACCGCGAGGTTCGGCGCCTGATGGAACATCTTGGTTATACAGTCACCCGCTTGATCCGCACCTCCTACGGTCCGTTCCAGCTCGGCAAACTGACTCGCAGCGAAGTGAACGAGATTCCCGCGCGCGTGATCCGTGATCAGGTACCGCGCGGGTGAGACAGCCTGCCGGACGGATCCGCATCATCGCGGGCACCCATCGCGGGCGGATGATCGATGTGCCACCCGGCGATGTCTCCCGGCCCACGGGTGCGCGCGTCCGCGAAGCTCTGTTCAGCATCCTTCAGCATGTCGAGCCCGGTGTGATGGAAAGCACGGTGCTCGATGCCTGTGCGGGTTCGGGCGCGCTCGGATTTGAAGCCCTCTCACGCGGGGCGGCCCATGTCACATTCTTCGACACCGAACGCACCGCACGCGAAACCATTTCCGATACGGCGGAATATCTGGGCTTTGACGAGACAACCGCGATCCATCGCGCCGATGCCAGGCATCCGCCGATGAACCGGAACGATCCCGTCGATCTGATCTTCCTCGACCCACCCTATGGCAGCGACATCGCTGCACACGCACCCCAGGCGTTGTTCGAAGCCGGCTGGATCGGAACCGCAAGCCTTCTGGTGATCGAAACCCGCCAGGCCGCGCCGGTTCTACCGGAAAGCGGCTTCACGGTGATCGACAGTCGGACTTATGGGGATACGGCATTGTTTCTAATGAAAGTTTCCGGGTAGTCCGAAAACCGGGTTGTGCGGAAAAACCGCACTACCGGCGGCCAAAAAGCCGTTCAATATCCGCGATCTTCAGCTCCACATAGGTCGGACGACCATGGTTGCACTGTCCGGCATGGGGCGTGACCTCCATCTCGCGCAGCAGGGCATTCATCTCGTCCCGGTTGAGCCGCCGGCCCGCCCGCACGCTGCCATGACAGGCCATGGTGCTGCAGACATCATCAAGCCGTTCCTTGAGCGTGTGGGCGTCTCCAAGCTCGGCAATGTCGCCGGCCAGATCACGCACCAGACCCGCAATATCGGCCTGTCCCAGCAGGGCTGGAACCTCGCGCACCACGACCGCACCGGTGCCGAATTTTTCAAGGACCAGCCCCAGTTCGGCAAGTTCATGGGCACGGTCCGCCAACGCATCCGCCGCAGCCTCGTCAAGTTCGATGACTTCGGGCAGCAAAAGCCCCTGTCGCGAAACCCCGCCTTCGGCAAGGGCCGCTTTCATACGCTCATAGACCAAGCGTTCATGGGCGGCATGCTGGTCGACAATGACCAGACCATCACCGGTCTGGGACACGATGTAGGTCTCATGCACCTGTGCCTGCGCCGCCCCGAGGGGATAATCGACATTCTGCTCTGTAGCCGCAGGAGCACCCATGGACGCCCCCATGGGTGCCGCGCCCAGCCCCGGAAATTCGGATGCGGTGCCACCGTCATGGGGCGCAAGGTATTGCGCGGCGGCCTCGGCCAGAGCCTGTGGCACCGGTCCCCGCCCGTAGCCGCCCGAATAGGGCAGCGGCGGCAAGCGTGTGCCCTGTCCGGGCCGAAAGGCCCCCAGGGCCGAGTTGGCCACACTGGTCGAGGCACGATGACCCGCCTCTGCCAGCGCGTGACGCAAACCACCGACAATCAGGCCCCGGACGATGCCCGGATCGCGAAACCGGACCTCGGCCTTGGCCGGATGCACATTTACATCCACAAGCTCCGGCGCGATATCGACAAACAGCGCCACGAGCGGGTGCCGCCCCCGGGCCAGAAAATCCTGATAGGCCCCACGGACAGCCCCTGTCAGCAGGCGATCCGTAACCGGGCGACCATTGACGAACAGATACTGGTGCTTGGCCGTATTTCGATTGAGCGTGGGGAGCCCCGCATGACCGGTCAGGCGCACGTGTTCACGTTCGGCATTGATCGCCAGAGCATTTTGGGCGAACTCACGTCCCATCACTGCGGCCAGGCGGCGCAAGCGGGTATCCTGGTCACCAGCAAGGCCGCCATCGACGTTGCAGGTAAACCGGGTCCGTTCCCCGTCACCGATGGAAAAGGCGACCTCCGGATGGGCCATGGCGAGGCGCTGAACAGCTTTGACCGCATGGTCCATTTCCGTGCGCTCGATCTTGAGAAACTTCAGGCGCGCGGGGGTGGCGAAAAACAGGTCCCGCACTTCAACCCGTGTGCCCCCTGTCAGGGCAGCGGGTTGTGGCGGGGTGACCTTGCCGCCTTCGACACGTATCTCCCAGCCATCCGATCCGGACGGTCGCGACGCAATCGAGAGGCGGCTCACCGAACCGATCGATGGCAGCGCCTCCCCGCGAAATCCCAGTGTCGCGATATGGGTCAGGTCGTCATCGGGCAATTTGGACGTCGCATGCCGTTCCACGGCCAGTGACAACTCATCGGGGCTCATCCCAAAACCATCATCGGTGACCGCAATCAATGTGCGCCCGCCGTCGCGCAGCACAACGTCGATCCGGCGCGCGCCCGCATCGACAGCATTTTCAACCAGCTCCTTGACGGCCGAGGCGGGGCGCTCGATCACTTCCCCTGCCGCGATACGATTGACCAGCGTTTCGGGAAGCCGACGTATCGTCATGACGTGGGCCCTGTCCGTCCCGTCGCCAGACGCTGACGGGCCTGAACCTTACCGTCTTCCACAGCGGGCTGATCGAAAGCATCCACACCGAGCATGAAGGCAGCCATCACGGTTTCCAGCATGAAATGCGCCATCAACGCACCCAGCGCGGCCTCGTCGACCCGCGAAACCCCGATCCGCCGCACGGGGCGTTTGTGGCCCATCAGGCTATCGATTGTTGCTTCCTGTTCGGCCCCGAGCAAATCCCCGGTGGTGTGTCCTGCCAGATAGTCCGCACCTGCAATCGCGGCCAGTTCCGGTGTCACCCGGTCACCCCGGCCCGCAAGATGCTGGGTGATGATTGTGAACATCTTGTCGTCGGGACCATCGAGATAAAGCTGGAGCTGGCTGTGCTGATCGACCGCACCAAGCGCGTCAATCGGCGTGGTCCCGCGACCGTTCTTTCCCAGGCTTTCCGCCCAGAGCTGGCGATACCAGCGAGCCAGCGGCCCCATGGCGCCCGCATAGGGCAGCAGCACGGTGCTGCGCGCGCCATACGCACGCAGCAATTCGATCGAGACAGACGC
>JAURLR010000111.1 GCA_030831135.1 Alphaproteobacteria bacterium | reverse complement strand
TCGAGAAGGTTGCAGAAACGGTCCACATTGGCGTCATCGAGCGGGGCGTCGACCTCATCGAGGACGCAAATCGGCGCCGGATTGGTCAGGAAGACGGCAAACAGCAGTGCTGTTGCGGTCAGGGCCTGCTCGCCGCCCGAGAGCAGCGAGAGAATTTGCAGCTTCTTGCCCGGCGGGCTAGCGTAGATCTCGATGCCGGCCTGCAAGGGGTCCTCGGCGTCGGTCAGTTCCAGATGGGCCCGTCCACCGCCGAAAAGCCGCGCAAACAATTCCTGGAAGTGCTTGTCGACTTCGGTGAATGAGGTCAGAAGGCGCTGGCGGGCCTCCCGGTTGAGGCTCGCAATGCCGCGGCGCAACCGGTCGATTGCCGCCACAAGGTCTTCGCGCTCGGTGATGATCGTTTCGATCTTTTCCTCAAGCTCTTCGGATTCCTGCTCAGCGCGCAGATTGACCGGTCCCATATTGTCGCGTTCGCGCATCAGGCGCTCGAGCCGTTTGTCGGAAGAGTCCAGATCCGGGAGTTCCTTGTCCTCGGGCACTTCGGCCAGGGGCAGGACTGCTTCGGGTTTGCATTCCAGACGTTCGGCGATCCGCGCCACGACGGTCTGCAAAATCTGGGTGGCCTGGGCGACGGCGGATTCGGTCCGGACCTTGTCCTCCCGCATGTCTGCAAGTTTTGCTTCGGCGTCCCGCATCTCGCGTTCTGCCACCGAAAGGCTCTCATCGGCGCGTGCGACCGCGTCACCGGCCGTATTACGCTTGGATTCAGCCGCGTTGAGCTGGTCCATCAGGCCCGAGCGCAGGGCCTCGATCTCGGCCGGTTTTGCCGAGAGGGTTTCCAGTTCGCCGCGCGCCTGGGCCTCTCGGGTTTCGAGTTCGCCAATTCGTTCGCCTGCGCCGTTGTGTCGGGCCAGCCAGGATGTCTCCTCGGCGGCCAGTGCGGAAATGCGACGATGGCGTTCCTCGGCTTCACGCACCAGGCGGTCATGTTCGCTCTGTGCGGCGGACAGGGCATTGCGCGCTTCGCCAAGCTGGCCGCGCATGGCTTCCGTATTGGAGCGGATCTCGTCGAGATCCCCGATTGTCTGGCGTCGTTCGCGGGCATCGGCAAGGCCGGTTTCGACTTCGGCGATTTCCCCTGCGATTCGCGCGAGGGTTTCGGTGAGGCTTTCGTGGCGGGCAATCCGGGCTGCGAATTCACTCGACAGTTTGGCATGGTTGCGGCGGGCCCGAGCCGCGCCGTCATCGGCGGCATCCATCTGTGCGCGTGCGTCGCGGGTGGCTTCGATTGCCGCATTCGCATTTTCCCGCGCGGCAACGAAGTCCGCCTCAATGCGCTCAAAAGTCGTCTCGGCGGCCGCAATACGCCCCCCCAGTTCGGTCAGGCGATTGCGCTGGCGCAGGCGTGTGGACGCTGATGAGCGCGCATCACCACTGGCGACGTAACCATCCCAGCGCCACAGGCGGCCCTCGAGATCCACGAGGCGCTGGCCCGGCTTCAGTTCGGCAGCAAGGCGATTGCCGGTTTCAGCATCATCGACGATGCCGATTTGTGCCAGACGGCGGCCAAGGGCCCCGGACTTGCTGACATATTCGCTCAACGGGCGAACGCCCTGTGGCAGGGCCGGGTCATCCTGGGATGCGGCGCGCATCGTCCAGTGACGTGGCGCGCGCGGGTCCATCGGGGCATCAAGGTCTTCGCCCAACGCGGCGCCAAGCGCGCCTTCGTAACCCTGGGTGACCTCGATCTCGTCGATCATCGGGGTCCAGTCGGCGGCCTCGGTTTCCGCGTCATTGGCGAGTACGTCTTCCAGAGCGCCCGCTTCGGCGCGGAGCCGAGACAAAGCCTCGGCGGATTGCGACCGCACATCGCGGACCTTATCGCGCCGGGTTTCAGCGCTTTCGCGTGCTGTATCGGCGTTCTCCAGCGATACTCGTGCTGCTTTCAGGGATTCTTCCGCCGTGTTCATATCGGCTTCAGCGGTGATCAATTCATCAGAGGTCAGGCCCTGCGCTTCAATGGCTTCGCGTTCGACACGCGCTTCGCTGGCCTGACTGTCGAGCCGGCGGCGGCGGGCATCCAGTTCGCCGAGCTCACGCTCAAGGGCGGCGATCTGCGCTTCGCCATTTGCAAGGCGTTCCATCAGCCCGGTCAGTTCATTTTCAAGCGCCTGAACACGTTCGGCGCGGGATTCGCGCGCTGCCCGGGTTTCGGCAATCAGGCTGTCTTCACCGGCACAGGCGCGTTCAATTTCGCTTTTTTCCTTGCCCATACGATCCAGCGCAACCTTGGCTTCATTGGCCAGTCCGCGCTCGCGGCCAAGATCGGCCTCGATCTGTGTGAGGCGGGTTTGCCACTGCTCGGCTGCGGATTTGGTGCGGCGCTCCTCGGCGTCCAGTTCCTCGCGCGCAATATTGAGACGCTGTAATTCGGCCGCTGCGGCAGCTTCGGCCTCGCGCAACGGGATCAGCGCGGCTGCGGCTTCTTCGCGGGTTCGGGTGGTCTGGGAAACCATGCGCGCCTGCTCGGCCACAACGGTCTCGCTCGCACGCAGTTGCTCCTCGCACGCGGCCACGGCTTCTCGCGCCTGAATCCAGCGATGGTGCAGGACCGCTGCTTCGGTCTTGCGAATGTCGTGAGAGATATTCTTGTAACGGCGGGCCTGACGGACCTGCTTCTTGAGCCCCTGCAACTGGGCGTCCAGCGTGACAAGCACGTCTTCCAGGCGTTCAAGGTTGCCCTCGGCTGCGCGCAGACGGAGCTCAGCTTCGTGCCGACGTGAATGCAGGCCGGTGATGCCTGCTGCTTCTTCGAGCAGCAGGCGCCGGTCGCCCGGTTTTGCACTGATCAGCGCGCTGACACGGCCCTGACTGACCAGCGCGGTGGAGCGGGGGCCGGTGGCCTGATCGGCAAACAGAATGTGAACGTCACGGGCGCGCACATCTGTTCCATTGACCCGATAGTTCGAGCCTTTTTCGCGTTCGATGCGGCGCGAAATTTCAAGCTCATCGGTGTCGTTGAACTGGCTCGGCGCCGTCCGGTCCGCGTTATCGAGACTGAGGACGACCTCTGCGGAATTGCGTGCCGGGCGATCCGACGTGCCACCAAAGATCACGTCGTCCATCCCGCCGCCACGCATCTGCTTGGCCGAGGTTTCACCCATGACCCAGCGCAGGGCTTCGACAAGGTTGGACTTGCCGCAGCCATTCGGGCCGACAATGCCCGTCAGGCCCGGGGCGATATCGAGATCGGTCCCATTCACGAAGGACTTGAAGCCCGTCAATCTCAGCTTGTTGAACTGCACTGGTACGTAACCCCCTGAAAGCCGAAATCAGTTTTTCGCAATAAGCGGATCGAGAATTTCCGAGAATTCCTCGATCGAACGTGATCCGGGATAAAGCTGACCTTCGATTTGAAAAGTCGGTGTGCTCTGGACGCCTGCCGTGCTCGCATCCTGACGTCCCGCCAGAATGCCGTTGGCGAGCGCCTCGGACTGCATGCAGGACTGAAACGCTTCGTCACCGAGTCCCGCAAGCTGTCCGATCTTTTTGATTTCCGCGACCGGATCTGCCGCGCGCGCCCAGTTGTTCTGGCTCTTGAACAGAATCTGGATAACACCGGGATACCGTCGTTCATCCACGCAGCGCGCCATCATCGAGGCTCGCAGTGCCACGCCATCAAGCGGGAAGTCCCGGTAGACAAATTTTACCTTGCCGGTGTCGATGTATTTTTCCTTCACCGCGTCATAGGTGTTGTTGTGAAAATCTGCGCAATGGCCGCAGGTCAGGGAGAAATATTCGATGACCGTCACCGGTGCGTCCGGGCTCCCGATGACCCGCTCCGAGAGCATGGTTGCCGTATCGCCGCCGTCCTGCGCAGGTGCAGAACCGGCAAGCATGACAAAGGCCGTCAAACCGACGAGGGCGGCTCCGATTCGTCTATATAGGTGCACAACAGTCTCCAAACACAATATGTAGCCAATTATGAAACCTGCAAACATGCGGCACAAGCGAGGAAAAACGCTTTGAAACCAGTTGTTTGCCTAGTTTCACACACAGCCTGACAGCAGATTGTGACGGAAACGAGACTGGTGCCCTTAGGTCTTCGTGCCGGATGCGGTCCTGTCTTTGCGCGCCATGATGGACTGGCCCAGTTCTTTGAGGGCCCGTCGCAGTTCGGGATCCGTTACCGTGGCGAGTTGTTGTTCGAGCGCTGCAAGATCGTCGTCAGAGGCTTTGGGCGGTGCAGGTCTGGACTTTCTCACCGGCGGCGCAATCGGACCCTGGTGCATGCGCAAACGCGCAATGGCACGGAATCCATAAAACCCGTTGATTCGTTCGATGACCTGGGGTTCGAGATGCTGGAGTTCGAGGGCCAGCGGGCCGGTAACCCGAACATGCAGAGTGCCGCCTTCACCTTCCGGGCCGCGCACGAGGCGGAGAGGTACGCATTGGTCACCGAGATCGGGACCGACAATGGCAGTCCAGTCCGAGAAGACGCTCGCCTCGAAAAACCCGCGTTTGCGGCGGATGGGGCTTGTTGCCTTGCTGCTTTCGGCGCCGATGGCGCGCAGGCCGCCGGCTCGCTTCCGTGTCATGATCTGGTCCCGTCCGGGTTCGCATTCAGCTGTGTCGAACACGCGCGCATGTTAGAAGGCGGTTTGTTGATCGACAATGTCCGCGCCATGAATTCTCCTGATCCCGCGACAATCCTGGACTGGTATGACCGTCATGCCCGGCGTTTGCCGTGGCGCGTGCCGCCGGAGCGCTCGCGGCATGGCGTGCGCGCCGAACCGTATCATGTCTGGCTCAGCGAAGTGATGCTGCAGCAAACGACCGTGGCCGCCGTCGGACCCTATTTTGCGAAATTCCTCGAACGCTGGCCAACCGTCGAGGACCTGGCGGCGGTCGATCTTGACGCGGTTCTCACCGCCTGGGCGGGGCTTGGCTACTATGCGCGTGCGCGCAATCTGCACAAATGCGCGCGGGTTGTGGTGGCGCAGCATGGCGGCCGCTTTCCCGAGACCGAGGCCGGGTTGCGCGAATTGCCCGGTATCGGCCCCTATACCGCAGCCGCGATTGCCTCGATCGCCTTTGACCGTCATGCCACCCCGGTTGACGGCAATATCGAGCGGGTGATGGCCCGGCTGTTTGCGGTGGAAACCCCGATGCCCGAGGCCAAGCCCGCCCTGCGTGCGCACGCGGCCCGGATGACCCCGGCGTCGCGGCCCGGGGATTATGTTCAGGCGGTGATGGATCTCGGGGCGACGGTCTGTACCCCCCGGTCTCCCGGCTGCGCGATCTGTCCGTGGCGGGAAAACTGTCAGGCCTTCGCGCAGAATCTGACGGATGTTCTGCCGCGCCGTACCCCCAAGCCCGAACGCCCGGTGCGCCGGGCTACGGCTTACTGGATGGTCCGTCGCGATGGTGCGGTGCTGCTGCGCCGTCGTCCCGAAACAGGGCTGCTGGGAGGCATGATGGAGGTGCCGTCAGGGCCCTGGGAGGAAGTGGATGAATTTCGGGACGCCGCCCCGATCCGCGCCGAATGGGTGGAGCTGCCGGGAATCGTCGAACACGGCTTCACCCATCTGCGGCTCGAGCTCAAGGTGATGGTGTCCCGGGTCGATGGCCGCACGAAGGCTGACGGTATCTGGGTTCATGCCGAAGATTTCGGCGATCACGCACTGCCCACGCTGACCCGTAAGGTCGCGCGGCACGCCCTGGCGCATATCGGAAAAGGCTTGAAGCCTAGTTGAGTTCGGCGCGCAATTTCTGCCGGAGGACGTCGATAGGAACCAGTTTGCCCTCGATATCCACGTGCCAGAAGGTCCAGCCGTTACACGCAGGCGCACCCTGAACCTCTGCCCCCATCTTGTGGATGGAGCCTTTGTTCTCCGAGGTCACGATGGTGCCGTCGGCGCGCACCTTGGCGGCGTGCTGGCGTTTGGGGCCATAGAGTTTTTCGCCCGGACGCAGCAGGCCACGCTCGACGAGCCAGCCAAACGGAATACGCGGTTGCTCGCGTTTGGACGGGGTTTCGAGCAGGGCCGTTTCTGAAATCCGGCGGGTGTTCGCGATGCGCTTTTCCGCCACGGCGATGTAGTCGGGATCGCGCTCGATGCCGATGAAATCACGGCCGAGCTGTTTGGCGACCGCGCCGGTGGTGCCGCTGCCGAAAAACGGATCTAGAATAACGTCGCCGACCTTCGTCGAGGCCAGAACCACGCGATGCAGCAGCGCCTCGGGCTTCTGGGTCGGGTGTGCCTTTTTGCCCTCGTCGTTCTTGATGCGCTCATTGCCATTGCAGATGGGCAGGAGCCAGTCGCTGCGCATTTGCAGATCGTCGTTCAGCGCTTTCATGGCTTCATAGTTGAAGGTGTATTTCGACGACTGGCTCTTGGACGCCCAGATCATCGTTTCGTGGGCGTTGGTGAACCGGCGTCCCCGGAAGTTGGGCATCGGGTTGGATTTGCGCCAGACCACATCGTTCAGAATCCAGAATCCGAGATCCTGCAGGATCGCACCGACACGGAAGATATTGTGATAGCTGCCGATGACCCAGATCGTGCCATTGTCCGACAGGGCGCGATGGGCCTGCGTCAGCCAGGCGCGTGTGAATTCGTCATAGGAGCGCAAGTCGTCAAACTTGTCCCAATCGTCATCCACGCCGTCGACGCGCGAATTGTTCGGGCGTGTCAGTTCACCGGCAAGCTGGAGGTTATAGGGAGGGTCGGCAAAGACGACGTCCACGCAACCGTCGGGTAGCGCGGCCAACTGCTCAATGCAGTCACCATTCAGAATTACATTTCGCTCGGGCGCGTTAGCGGCCTCACGAACTCGGCCAGGGGTTCGCATGGTCGCGGACGATGAAGAATCAGGGAGTCCGGGTCAATTGGAAAGTTTTCGCATCGTCGATTTTGTATTTGGAGTCAATCTCTTAACGAGATGTAGTGGCTGATTCGAGGATTCTGCGTATGGGTGCGAAGCTGCGGCGGTGATGTTTCGTCACGCCAAGGGATTCCAGTCCGCGCCGATGCTCGGCCGTGCCATAGCCGGCGTTGCGTTCCCATCCATAACCGGGATGGATTTCGGCCAGTTTTGCCATCAGGCGGTCGCGGCTGACTTTTGCGGCGATCGAGGCAGTGGCAATCGAGAGGACCCTGGCGTCTCCGCCGATGATCGCCTCCCCGGGGCAGTCGAGGGCAGGCAACCGGTTGCCGTCAATCAGCGCCCGGTGGACCGGCACGGGCAACGCCGACACCGCCCGGCTCATGGCCGCCATGGTGGCATGCAGGATGTTGATGTCGTCGATCTCGCAAACCTCGGCGGGTTCGATGGCCAACCACAGATGGCCATCGGTCTGTTGCGCGCAGATAACCTCGAAGCAGCGTTCGCGCGCCTTGCGGGTCAGTGTCTTGGAGTCATCGACCCCGGCGGCGCGCAATGCTTCTGCAGAACGGGGTGTGAGAATGGCTGCTGCTGCCATCACCGGTCCGGCCCAGGGGCCGCGCCCGGCCTCATCAACACCGGCCACGCCATCAAGATCGTGATCGTCGAGGCGCGAGCGCATGGTGCTCAGTCGCTCGGGGTTTCGTCGGGTCTCGGCTTCTCCGCCCTGGTGCGGCGGAGCCGGCTCGGAATTCCCGGCTTCAGGTTCACAATGGCGCGGAAAGCACGCTGAACGCTTGCCGCCTCGCGGCCAAAGGCGAGGCGCAAGACGTATTTGATGGAGGCGCGCTGAAACGAGGCCGCGCGGTGCAGGCGGCGGATCGCGTTCATGTAAAGCGGCGAGATGATGAGCGAGAGCGCCGTGACGGAGAGAATGATCCGGAACTCGTCACTGGAAATAATTCCGCGCTGCAATCCGACATTGCCGAGCAGGAAGGAGAATTCACCGACCTGGGCGAGGATCAGGGCCGTCAGCAATGCCTGCGCCCAGGGCATTCGAAGCGCGCCAAAAATCGCCAGGTTGATCGCGGTCTTGCCCACCGTCACGATCAGCAGCATCAGCAGGATGATACCGATATTGTCCCAGATCAGCGCCACATCGATCAGCAGGCCGATGGACAGGAAGAACACCATCATCAGGATGCTCTGGATCGGCATGACCATTTCCAGCATGCCGACGCGCAGATTGCTGTTGCCGATGGTCAGGCCCGCAAGGAACGCACCGTAAGCCGGGGAAAGGCCCAGCAGGGCAGATATGGTGGCCGCACCGAAGCAGCAGACCAGGCCCAACAAGGGGGTCAGATCCGTATGGCCCTGGGTGGCGCTGAGGATCGGGATGTTGAGGCGCTGACGCCGGCTCAGGAAAAGGATCAGGGCCAGCAGCAAGCCCACGGACAGGATGATCCGGCCGATGGCGACGGCGTCGAACTTTCCGATCGCGGCAATGTCGACCAGCAGGATCATCGGCACCACGGCCAGATCCTGTGCGATCAGGATGCCGACCGTGATCTTGCCGGTGCGCGTGCGCAATTCGCCGATGTCTTCGAGCATCTTGACCGCAACGGCGGTGCTCGAGAGCGCCAGCACAAAGGCCATCAGCATCACGGCCGTGAGTGGCCAGTTGAGCTGGACGCTGATCAGCCAGACCATCAGCATGGCACCGAATGTCTGCAGCAGCACCGTCGTGACGGCGATCTTCCAGATGCGGCGAAAGGCCCGCAGGCTGAGCTCCATGCCGATCACATAGAGCAGCAACAGCATCCCCAGTTCGGCCAGCAAACCGATGCTTGCCTCGTTTTCCACGAGACCAAACACCGATGGTCCCAGCACAAAGCCGGCGAAAATATATCCGACAACGGCGGGCTGTTTCAGGCGCGTGAGAAGGATGCCGCAGGACAGAGCGACAAGGACAACGATGGCAAGGGGCAGGAGTTCATGGTTCGAAAGCATTGCCCCGGCACGCTATCACAAAGCCGGGCCGGTTGTGGTCGGTCAGCTGTCGGGTGACTCAAATAAATTCAACTGCCCGTCCTGAACTTCCCGCAGGTTTGGTTTGCGGAAACGCGAGGCGTCGAGCAGGGTGTGGTCTTCGGTAAAACCTTGCTGGCGGCAGGTCAGGCGGAAGCGTTCCGCGAGCAGCTTTGCGTCATTCCCCCCGCCACGCATTTCCCGGATCCGGTTCAGAATGCGTTGCTTGCGGTCGGGCCGATGGGTTGAAAGCCATTCCCCGAACAGGTCTTTCAGTTCGAGCGGCAGGCGCAGCAGGATATAGCTGGCATGGATCGCACCGGCCTGTCGTGCCCGGATCAGGATGGCTTCGAGTTCGTGATCGTTGAGGGCAGGAATGACGGGGGCGACCATCACCGTGACCGGAATTCTGGCCGCTGCGAGCATGCGAATGGTTTCCAGCCGTCGCTCAGGCCGCGCCGCACGTGGTTCCATGGCCGTTGCGAGGTCTGAATCCAAAGTCGTGACGGAGATGCTGACACTTGCCAGACCTTTCTCGGCCATCGGGGCCAGCAGGTCGAGGTCACGGGCGACCAGCGCGCTCTTGGTTGTGATCGTGACCGGATGGTTGTGCCGGGCCAGAACCTCGAGGATCGACCGTGTCACCTTCAAGCGCCGCTCGACCTGCTGGTAGGGATCGGTGTTTGTGCCCATGGCAATGGGGTGCGCCTGATAACCGGGCCGGGACAATTCGCGTTCGAGCAAACCGGCTGCATCGGGTTTGGCGAAGAGCCTGGTTTCAAAATCCAGTCCCGGGGACAGGCCGAGCCAAGCATGGGTTGGGCGCGCGTAACAATAGATGCAACCATGTTCACAGCCCCGATAGGGGTTGATGGACTGGTCAAAGCCGATATCGGGCGAGTCGTTCCGCGCAATGACGGTGCGGCTCTGGTCAAAGGTGACCGTGGTATCGAGCCGGGGCTGTGGATCATCGGTCTGATCGGTCCGCCATCCATCATCTACCGCGGCGTTGTTGAGGCGTTCGAACCGTCCGGACGAATTCGAAATCGCGCCGCGCCCGATGCGTGGCCGGTCGGGGATCGCTGTTCCAGCGTCGGATGGTGAGGCTTTCAACATGTCCTGAGTATGTTCCAGAAAAAGGAACAAAACAAGAACTTTTGTCGACTGTGCTCCGGGCGAGTGTTGCGCGATCAGAACGCCAGAGCACGCGGCTCCAGCCATTCTTCCCGGCACGCCGCGATAGTCTCGGGGCGAAAACACATGTCGATATGGGCACGAATATGCTGGGTCATGGCGGGATCACGCGCGGCGGCATGGTTGGTCTGTGACCAGTGCGCGCGCCAGCGGGCAAACCAGGTGATCGTGCGCAACCATGTCAGTCGGCGCAGCGGCAACAGCCATGGTGTGAGCGCTGCCGCACGGTCATTTCCGGCGGCGTTCAGGTAGCGTCGATAGAAATTCGCGACCTCGTCTTGGGACAATTGTGTGGCGCAGTCCGGGTCCCAGCCGGTCGAGGTCATGAGCGTGACATGCGCCAGGTCGATGGGGGCGGCCCCATAAACCGATTTCTCGAGGTCCACGAACCAGGCCTTGCCCTCTGGGTCGATCAGGAAGTTGCCGGGATGGGTGTCGGTCCCGACCAGGCACAAGGGGAAGTCAGGCTCTCCCTTGCTGGCAAAGCTGCGCGCCCATTCCAGATCCGCGCGGATGTCGAATTCGGCCTGGTGCGTCAGTTGTGCGCGGGTGAGATAGACGGCTTGCTCCTCGATGACCTGAAGGGTCGAGGAGACCGGGTTGCGGTGGACCTGGAGCGGGGCGCAATCGACATCGGCAGGTTTGGCCATGCCGTGTATCGCCGACAGGGCGTCAGCGATGGCCGCGAGGTCACCGGGGAGCGCCGGCGGGCGTCCCTTGATTTCCTGTACGATCAGCGCCCCGCGCGGCAGGGCGAGCGTGGGGGGGAGGGTCGCAACGCAGTCCGGGACATGCCCGCTTGTTGCTGCCCGCCGGAATGCCGTTTGCTGATAGGTCAGGGCGTCCTGTGGCTCCATCGCCCACTGGTTCATGCGCGGAATACGAAGCGCCAGACCGGTCGTGCCGATGCGCCAGTGATCGTGGGAGATGCCCTTGGTCGACAGGACCGAAAGGTCAGCCGCCGTGATCCCCGATGCGATGCCCGTGCTGTGCAGGAGACCAGCAATCTGATCCGGATCGGGAGGCTTGACCACCGGTGCCGCGCTAACTGTCGATTTCGTGTTCGCGCAGCCGGGGCAACAATTCTGCGAAGTTGCAGGGTTTGTGCCGGATATCGAGCTGGTCTTTCAGGATTTCATCCCAGCCATCGCGGCATGCACCCGGGGAACCGGGCAGGACAAAGATGTAGGTTCCGTGGACGACCCCGGCATCTGCGCGCGACTGGACGGTCGAGGTGCCGATTTTCTGAAAGCTGATCCAGCGAAACAGTTTACCGAAGCCATCGATGCGTTTTTCGGCGACGTCGGACAGGGCTTCGGGCGTCACATCCCGGCCGGTCACGCCGGTGCCGCCGGTGGAGATGACGACCTCGATATTTTCATCATGCGCCCATGACAGGAACTGGTCTGCGATCACCGCGCGATCATCCCTGACGATCGTCCGGGCTGCCAGTTCATGGCCCGCCGCGACCACGCGTTCGACAAGCGTGTCTCCGGATTTGTCGTCTTCGGGCGTACGTGAATCCGAGACGGTCAGGATGGCGATCCTGACCGGACGAAAGGCGCGGCTTTGGCTATCGATCGGCATTGGGGTCCTGCTGATGGTATTGCGGCCAGCGCCCGGCGACCACGTCATCGAGCGATGGGACATCCTGCCCAAGCTGGCTGCGGTAAATCCAGAAATTCGTCATGATCTGCTCGACGAATTTGCGGGTTTCGCGCGATGGCAGGCTCTCGATGAACAGCAGCGGGTCATCGCCATGCGCGACGGCGCGTTCCCAGCTCCGCAGATTGCCGGGCCCGGCGTTATAGGCTGCCGCAAGCCGGAACAGGTCGCCTGATACGTTTTTCTGGGCGAGCAGATGCTCGATGTAGCGCTGGCCGAGTTCGAGATTCAGGTCGGGCTCATAGAGCCGATATTTCCCGCGACCGCGCAGATAGCTTTCCTGTCCCACGAAACTGGCTGTGCGCGGCATCAACTGCATCAGGCCGCGCGCGCCTGCATGGCTCTCGGCACGCCGATTGAACGCCGATTCCTGACGGACGAAAGCCAGAACCAGCGCCCGGTCGACGCTGTATCCGCTTTCGGGTTCCCATGACGGAACGGGATAGGCGGCCGCCAGTTTTGCGTCCTCTTCTGCAAATCCCGAGAGACGCAGCGACACAGATGGCAGTCCGGCATGGCTGGCAAGCGCGAGAACGTCATTCCGCAGCGCTGGCTTGGCCGCAGCCAGGCTCATCAGTTCACGCTCGGCGTCGTGCTTACGGCCGATCTGGAGCAGCGCGATGGCGCGCGCGCCGATGGTGGTTCCCGCGATGTCGTGAAAGGCGGACAGCCCGAGCGCAGGTTTGCGCCAGCCGAAGGAGTCCACCTTGCCGACCGCGCGATGGGACAATTGTCCATAGAAGGTGCGGGTGTGCTGTGCACCAATCTCCAGATAGGGGGTGACGCTTTCGGGATTGTTGTTGGCAAGCGCAGCGCGCGCGGCCCAGAACGACCCTGCAGCAACAAGCGAATCCGACGCCCGCGCGGCATGGGCCAGCTCACCAAACAGGGTTTCGGCTTCATCGAGCTGACCCAGCCGCCATGCAGCCAGGCCGCCCCACCAATAGGCCAGTGGCGCGTCGCCCGGCGAGGCGGCGTGGGAGGCGGTGGCGGCTTCAAGAGATTCTGTGTCCTTGCCGGCCCGGAAATAAGCCTGAGAAATGGCGCGCCAGCCCTGGGCGATCTGGACCGGGCCCATAAGGCGGGCTGCGCGCTCGGACTTGATGATCTCGCGCGCGCCGGTCGGCCAGCCTCTTGAAACCCGTCTCAGGATTTCACTGTGGACGCTGCGACCCTCGCGCGTTGCCGCGCGGTCATAGAGGGGGCGACCCTCGGCAGACTTCCGCACGGCGGCACCTTTCGCCGGTGCGCGATAAATGATGGGTGCGTCTGGTGCTGCAGCTCCCTTGGGTTGCCGCAAGACGGCGAGGCGGTGGATGCGACGTGACTGGGGATGGTCGGCATAGGTGTTCAGCCAGTCGCGCAATTCACTGAACCGGGACCGATAGGCTGTCGGGTGAAGATATTTCAGCGCCAGAACATGCCCCATCAGCTGGCGGTCCTCGACGCGCTTGATAATGGCTTCCGCCGCGCGCCATTCGCCGGCTTCCTGATGTTCGAAAATCCGTTTGTAGCGGGCCGCATCGGCAGTCGAGAGTACCCCCTCGACCGTACCGATTCCCGGAATCGACATGGTTCCCGGGCCGACAAGCGCGGTTTCCATTGGCCGGGGTTTTGGCTCCTGCGCCTGAGCCGCCAACGGGGCTGCGACAAGCACCAGGGAGGCGATGGCGGCGAGGGTCTGAAAAATAACTCTATGCATGTGTCCGTCCAGAAAGCCGCGCATTCATACAACTGCCCCGGCAAGGGGGGCAAGTTGCCGGGCTGGCGCTTCGAAATCGTTAACGACCCTTTTCCAACTCCATCCTGTCCAGCTTTTCGCGGACAGAGAGAAAATCCAGCCAGGCCGCACGTTTCTGGGCGGGTTGGCGCAGTAGATAGGCGGGATGCAGCGTCGCCATGGCCGGGATAGGTGCCAGTCCGGCGGCTTCCAGCGCGGGTGAGGTGTAGTCGTACCATTTGCCGCGCAGGCGGGTGATGCCTTCGTCGCGGTTCAGCAGGGTCTTTGCTGCCGTGCCCCCGAGAAACAACAAGGCGCGCGGCGCAACAAGCGCGATGTGGCGCTCGAGAAACGGCAGGCAGGCAGAGGTTTCGGCGGCAGTCGGCTGGCGATTGCCGGGCGGGCGCCAGGGCAGGATGTTGGTGATGTAGACATTGGCAGTGCGGTCCAGATCCACAAAGCCCAGCATCGATTCCAGAAGCTGTCCGCTGGCACCAACAAAGGGCTCGCCCTGACGGTCTTCATCACGGCCCGGTGCCTCACCGATCAGCATGACATCTGCGGATGGCGCGCCGGTCCCGAAGACGAGATTGGTCGCCGTGGTCTTCAGGGGGCAGCCGTCAAATTTTTCCAGCGCTGCTCGCAGCGCGGTGAGATCGTTGCAGGCATTCGCCAAGACCCGTGCATCCTGATTGACGGTGTCTGTTGCGGCGAGCGAGGGCACCGGCCGCGGGGATTCGGGCGGTGTCGCGGTGTTGGTCTGCCGGTTCGCGGTGGGCGTGGTGTCTTGGGTTTCGGTTGCCCTTTTGGTGGCAGCGGCTGCTTTGGCTTTTGCGGCTTCGGCAAACCGGTCCACGGCGAGATCAAGGATTGCCTCATCAGCGCCGGAATCGACCTGCCAGCGCAGTGCTGCAATCATTTCGGCACGTTCCGCAGAGGTGTTCATCTCAGCCCCGTGTTTGCGAACCGCGAATCCGCTCCACATCCTGAAAGGATGTGTGGTCCGTCGGTTGTGCTTCGGCGTTGGGCATGGTTCTTTTGTATCTGATTGCGACGGTCTACGGAGGTTCCTAGCATGAGCGAAGAAGCGATTGAACGCGAGTCAATGTCTTATGATGTCGTGGTTGTCGGGGCTGGCCCTTCGGGACTCGCCGCCGCCATCCGGCTGAAGCAGGTTGCCGCGGAAAATGAGCGCGAGATCGGTGTCTGCGTCCTGGAAAAGGGCTCAGAGGTCGGCGCGCATATTCTCTCGGGTGCCGTGCTGGAAACCCGTGCGCTGGATGAGCTTTTGCCTGACTGGCGCGCGTTGGGTGCCCCGGTCACAACGGAAGTCAGCGACGAGAAATTCCTGTTCCTGCGCGAGACCACTGCGACTTCGGTGCCGACATCGCTCCTGCCGCCATCGCTCAAAAATCACGGGAATTATATCATTTCCCTGGGTAATCTGTGCCGCTGGCTGGGTGAGCAGGCCGAGGCGCTCGGCGTGGAGATCTACCCCGGTTTTGCCGCCAGCGAAGTGCTCTTCGACCCCGACGGGCGCGTCCGGGGGGTTGCGACCGGGGATATGGGGATTGGCGCCGATGGCACGCCCACGGCCAATCACACGCCCGGGATCGAGTTGCATGCCGCCTATACCTTCTTTGCCGAAGGCTGTCGGGGCCAGCTTGGCCGGCAGTTGATGGCGCATTTTGATCTGCGTATCGAATGCGAGGATCAGACCTATGGCATCGGGATCAAGGAACTCTGGCAGGTTGCACCCGAGCAGCACCAGTTGGGCCTCGTCGTGCATACTGCGGGATGGCCGCTCAGGTCCGACACCTATGGCGGATCGTTTCTCTACCACCTCGAAGACAATCAGGTGGCGGTGGGATATGTGATCGCGCTGGATTACAAGAACCCGTATCTTTCGCCGTTTGATGAATTCCAGCGGTTCAAGACCCATCCCGCCATCCGTCCCACCTTCGAGGGCGGGAAGCGCATTTCCTATGGTGCGCGCGCATTGAACGAAGGCGGTGTGCAGTCCCTGCCGAAACTGGTCTTCCCGGGCGGGGCACTGATCGGCTGCGAAGCCGGGACGCTCAACGTGCCGAAGATCAAGGGCACTCATACCGCGATGAAATCCGGCATGCTTGCCGCAGAGGCGGCTGCCGAGGCGATCCTGCAGGCCGGGGAGCGCGCGCCCGCGCAGGTGCTCGACGCTTTTGTCTCAAAGTTTTCGGAATCCTGGGTCCATCAGGAGCTCTGGAAGGCGCGCAACTTCCGGCCTGCGTTCAAATACGGCTTGATGGCCGGGACATTCCTGGCCGGGCTCGATCAGGTGTTGCTGCGGGGGCGCGCGCCATGGACGCTGCGCCATGGCCATGCCGATCACGAGACGCTGGAACACAAGGACAAGCACACGCCGATCAACTATCCTAGGCCCGATGGTGAAGTGACCTTCGACCGGCTGTCTTCGGTTTATATTTCGAACACCAATCACGAAGAAAACCAGCCGCCGCATCTCACCCTGAAGGATGCCAGCGTTCCGATTGCGGTGAATCTGGAAAAATACGACGCACCCGAGCAGCGTTACTGCCCCGCGCAGGTCTATGAGATTGTTCGCGACGATGACGGTGCCAATCCGCGCCTGCAGATCAATGCGCAGAACTGCGTGCATTGCAAAACCTGCGACATCAAGGATCCGACTCAGAATATTGTCTGGGTGGCGCCGGAGGGTGGCGGCGGACCGAACTATCCCAATATGTAAAACTCCGGACGGCGCGTGCGAACGTCACAACAACGTGTGATGGTCGTG
>JAURLR010000110.1 GCA_030831135.1 Alphaproteobacteria bacterium | reverse complement strand
CGTAATCGATGGCGGCGGTCGTGGCGTTGATGATGCCCTGCGCCGCTTCGTCCTTCTGCCGAGCGATATCTCCACGGGTGATATCCAGTCGTTCAACGATCTTCGGAAATAACACGTCATACAGGGCAGCGAGCCAATTTATGGTCTCGCTGCCCTGCATTTTTCCTCTACCGGCGCCCGTTCGGGGGTGCGGAGTCCGGAAATGGCTACATTTATTGATCTACTGCTGAATGCACTTGTGATCGGCATCCTGCTTGGCGGATTCTACGCCGCGTTGTCGATCGGTCTTTCGATCACCTTCGGTCTGCTTGATGTGGTGAACATTGCGCATCCGACCATCCTGGTCCTGGGCGCGTTCATTGCCTATATCCTGAATACCTCACTGGGGATCGACCCGATCCTTGCGGGTCTGATCGCGACACCCTTCTTTTTCGTATTCGGGTGGCTGATCTATCAGGTTTATTACAATGCCTTCGAGAAATCCGGCTCGGAATCACTGCGTGGCCTCGCATTTTTCTTCGGCTTGCTCTTCATCATCGAGGTCGGACTGATCATTCAGTTTGGTGTCGATCATCGACTGGTCGAGGCCCCGTATATCGGGGAATCCTGGAACATCGTGATTGGCGAAGAGATTGATGTCGCGATTCCTTTCCGGTTGCTCGTGGCCTTTGTTGTCGCGGCCATAGCCACTCTGGCGATTCAGGTCTATCTGACCCGGACCTTCTTCGGTCGCGCCGTGCGCGCCGTGGCTCAGGACATGATGGCGCTGCGTCTGATGGGCGTCGATCCGATCCGGGTCAAGCGCATCGCTTTCGCTCTGGGTGTGGCGACCGCTGGTATCGGAGGCGCGCTGATGATCATCGTCCTGCCGATCGAACCGTCAGTTGGGCGCCTTTATATCGGTAACGTCTTTGCGATTGTCGTGCTGGGCGGACTGGGCTCGATCAGCGGGACCTTGCTTGCAGCCGTCATTATCGGAATCGCCGAAAGTATCGTAGCGACATTCTTTGGGCCGTCCTGGTCTCCGGCGGTTTCGTTCGGGATCTTGCTCGCGGTTCTCGCGCTGAGACCTGAAGGCCTGTTTGGCAAAACGGCAGGAGCACACTGATGAAATATATGTTTGAAATCGTGTGCCTGCTTCTGATCGTCGGTATTTTCGTTCTGACCCAGGTGATCAGCAATCAGTTCTATTTCTTCATCGGGTTTGTGATTCTGCAGTACATGGTGCTGGCAACCGCGTGGAATATTCTTGGCGGGTATGCGGGCTATGTAAACTTTGGCAGTGCCGGGTTCCTGGCGACGGGTGCCTATACGTCGGTGGCTTTGATCAACTTCCTCGATATCGGTCTTATCGAGCAGATGATCATCGGTGGTGCAATGGCCGGACTCCTTGGTCTGATCACCGGTTACCTGACATTGCGGTTGCGTGGCGTGTACTTCGCGATTGCGACGCTGGCGCTTGCGATTATCCTGGAAACGGTCGTTGCGCACTGGGATTATGTCGGCGGTGCAGCGGGAACCTCGATCCTGCCCAAGCGCAAGCCTGAACTCTTCGACATCATGATTGTCGATCGCAAGACCGGTGTTTTTGCGAACTACAAGGAGTACCTGTTCTTCCTGATGGGAACGGTTGCCGTTCTGAGCGTATGGATTGCACGCTATATCGAGCAGAGCAAACTCGGTCGGGGTCTCAATGCCATCAAGGACAGTGAGGAGGCTGCCGAGTGCATGGGGGTTCCCACGCTGCGTCTGAAGCTGATCGCGACGACGATCAGTGGCGCGATGATGGGTGTGGCAGGGGCGCCGCTCGCGAGCTATCTGACATTTATCGATCCGCTTTCCGCCTTCAATCTGGAATATGCGGTCAACGCGATCGCCATGCCGATGATTGGGGGCACCGTCAGCTGGATGGGACCTGTGATCGGCGCATTGCTTCTCGGTACGGCACAGCAGGTGTCTTCGCTCTGGATTCAATCTGAACTCAATCTGCTGATTGTCGGCGTCCTTCTCGTGGTGTTCGTGATCATCGCGCCGGAAGGGATAGTCGGCTGGTTTCGGAAATCACGTCAGGGGTCACGTCGATGAGCGAACCACTACTCAAGATCGAAGGTATCTCGAAGCATTTCGGGGGATTCACTGCTCTCAACAATGTCACGACCCATGTGAATCCGGGTGAGCGGTTCGGCCTGATCGGCCCCAACGGTTCGGGAAAGACCACGATGATCAACTGTGTCTCCGGGTTGCTGCGCAACGAGGAAGGCAAGATCATTTTCGACGGAAGGGATGTCACAGACCTCAAGCCACACAAGAGGACGGGGGCAGGCATTGCACGGAGTTTCCAGATTCCGCGCCCGTTCCACACCATGTCGGTCATCGAGAATTTGATGATCCCTGCAGAATTTGTGGGGCATCACCGGGGCGACAAATATGATGATCGTGCCGAATCCATGGAAATTCTCGAGACCATGGGAATGGCGGACAAGGCTGAGGATCCGACCACGGATCTGACCCAGATCGAACTCCGGAAACTCGAACTTGCGCGCGCGATGGCGGCCAAGCCGAAACTCCTGATTTCGGACGAAGCCATGGCGGGATTAACGGGGCAGGAGGTCGATGAAGTGATCGACATTCTGTTCAAGATGAATGAGCGCGGCATCACGATCATCATGATCGAGCATATCATGCGCGCGGTCATGCGGTTCTCGCAGCGGATCATCTGTCTGGACGCCGGACAGTTGATAGCTGAGGGAACGCCCGAGGACATTATGAAAGACAAGGGCGTCGAACGGGCGTATCTGGGGAGCACCGACGAAGATGGTTGAACTTGTCATCAAGGATTTGTACGCCGGTTACGGTGCGGTCACGGTGCTCAACAATGTGTCGATAGATGTGCCGAACGGGCAGACGGTCGCCTTGCTGGGAACCAACGGGAACGGCAAATCGACCCTGATGCGATGTATCTCGGGTCTGATAAAGGCCAAGTCGGGCACGATCGAATTGCGCGAGGAAGATGGTTCGACAATCGACCTGACCTCTGCCTCGCCGCAGGAGATCGTGGAGGCCGGTGTGGCTCAGGTGCCGGAAGGGCGGCGCCTTTTCCCCGACCTGACGGTCGAGGAAAATCTGACGCTGGGTGCCTATCGGCAAGCAGCGCGTGCGACCCTTGCCACAAATCTTGAATATGCGTTCACACTGTTCCCGCGACTGGCGGAGCGAAAAACACAGCTTGCAGGCAGTATGAGCGGCGGCGAGCAGCAGATGCTGGCTCTTGGGCGCGCACTGATGAGTGACCCACGGGTTCTGCTCGTCGATGAACCCTCGGTGGGGTTGGCGCCAATTCTTGTCAGTCAGATGATCGGAAAAATTGGTGAGTTGAGCCAAAGCCGGGGTCTGACCATCCTGATGGCGGAACAGAACTTCAATCAGGCGATCCGGATCGCGGATAAGGGCTACATTATCGTGCACGGCGAAATCGCCTTTGCCAGCAAGGATGCGACGGACCTGCGTGAGAACGACATGGTGAAGAGCTACTATCTCGGCGCTTAGTCGCGCAGGGTTCCGCTCTCTAAGCTCCAGCCCGAACCACAGGTGTTGTGCGTCCGCTAGCGTGTGACGTTCGCGCTGCGAAGCGGCACGCCGAATTCCCGGTGGCATATTTCTGCAAGCCGGGCGACGCCTTCGCGGATGTCGTCATGGCTTGGATGGCCAAAGCATAACCGCATGCGGTGGCGTCCGGATTTCGGTTCGGATGACCAGTCAGCGCCGGGGTTCAGCGCAACACCTTCTGCGAGTGCAATTTCGGCCAGTCGGGTCGTGTCCACGGACTCGGGCAGGGTGACCCAGATGAAAATGCCACCCTTGGGATTGGCATAGGTCGCCGAGGTGCCGAATGCGGCTGCAAGCGCCTCGACGATGGTGTCGCATTTGGCGCCCAGAATGTCCTGCATGTGTTTCACATGTTCATCAAAATGGGTGGTGCAGTATTCCGCGAGAACCATCTGCTCGAGCGCGCCTGAACCGGCATCGTGCTTGGCCGAAATCAGACGGGAAAGTATCTCCCAATCCGCGACGAGATATCCCACGCGCAGGGCCGGGGCGACCGTCTTGGAGAATGACCCGCAATAGATGACCTGTCCTTCGGTATCGAGCGCGCGAAAGGCTTTTGGCCGCGTGCCGTCAAAGGTGAGGTCGGCGTAGCAATCATCCTCGAAAATGGGAACGCCGAACCGGCGAACCAGTGCGAGGAGTTCGAGACGCCGGGGTTCCGGCATGACCGATCCGGTCGGGTTCTGCACGGTCGGGATCGTATAGAGATATTTGGGTGATGTGCCTTCGGTGGCCAGTTTCTGCAGGATCGCCTCAAGCGCGTCCGGCCGAATACCGTCGGCGTCTAGCGGCACCCCGATATGGCGAACGCCAAGCCGGTCAAAACGCTGCAGCGTGCCTTGATAGCTTGCTTCTTCGACGATCACGGTGTCACCGGGTTCAAGAAAAACGTCGTTCACCAGGTCCAGCGCCTGAAGGGAACCCGACACCACCAGAACGTTATCAGGTGTTTCGTTCATGCCAGCACGCGTCTTGAGGGAGTTTGCCAGAAACTCCCGCAATGGCCGGTAGCCCTGGGGGCCGCTGGCAAGACCGTAGGTGGAAAGCGCATGCCCGTCCCGCGACAGAACCTCGCGCGAGGCGGCAATTAATGCATCCACGGGCACCGCATCGGCGTCATTGTGGCCGCCGAT
>JAURLR010000109.1 GCA_030831135.1 Alphaproteobacteria bacterium | reverse complement strand
GGCAGTGAGGCAAGTCCGGCCATCATGATGATGAAGCTGAACGGGGTCCAGTTCCAGATTTCCATGAGGGCGATGGATGTCAGGGCGACTTCCTGCTTGTAGAGGAACTGCGCTTCGACGCGGGTCCCGGTGACGATGCTCAGCATGTCGTTGAGCGGACCATTCTGATACAGGATCATCTCGGCCGTATAGGCGATGACGATCGGCACGGTCAGCATCGGAAGAATGAAGAAGATGTAATAGAAGCCCTGACCGCGAAAGGGCCGGTACATCAGCAGGGCCAGTGCAAAGCCGATTATGAAGCAGCCCACTGTGACGCCGGTCGCAAACAGCAGCGATCGTATGATCGCGAAGCCGAACTTGCTGTCGCTCAACGCATCGGCCCAAAGATCAAGCCCCACCCATTCCGAGGCGCGGAAGTAGGACATGAACGAGGAGTCTTCGCCGGCATCGAAAATCGAGAAGGCGAAGAACGAGAAATAGCCCTGCAACAGGAGGGCCGGCATCAGGATGAAAGCCATCAATGCAAGGAACGGCGTCAACACGGCCCATTTGAACCGTTTGATTCCTTGCTCCCGGGTGGCCGCGCGCAGGCTTGTGCGTTTGGGTGCGGGCTCGACAGTCATCGTCGTGTCAGCGGTCATGGTCTAGAAACCTCTGCCGACCCGGGACACGGCATGTGCCCCGGGTCTCTCTTGCGAGGGTAAAGGCAGTCTGAGACTGCGCGAACTCAGGACGGAACGTCGATGCTCGGGAACAACGACTTGTACGTCGTAAGCTCTTCCTGCAGACGGCGCTTGCCAACCCGGCGGATTGTCCGCCCCCAGGCATCGGAGGTCTGACTGACCACCTGCTTGGCCGTCTTGTCGCCCGCATAGGCTTCAGACAGGTTGCGCTTGAGTTCGGTTTCGAACTCGAGAAGGCCGGTCAGGAAGATTGGCGGTGTCACGATCTCGAGATTCTTCTTGATCGCAGCCATGCCACCCGCCGTGTAGGTCTTCTCGGGCAATGAGCCTGGTTCGAAGTTGGCGACATGCCACGGGTCATGGAAGGTGTTGACCGGGTCCCCGACAATGCGGCTCGAGTTTGCCGCAGTGCCCATATACATCGCCAGATGCGCCATGGCCGCCTTGCGCGGGCTATGCCGGTTGACGAGGATGCCCACATTCGGTGTTGAAACCGAACGCTTGAGCAGCTTGCCGCTGAACCGCGAGCCGGGAACCGGGCCATAGACCCACTTGCCCGCTGTCTTGGACTTTTCGGGGTTTTCGGCCAGCGCGATGATGCCGTCCCAGTACTGACAGGCGAAGGCATTGCCGTTGATGATCCGCGGGATCATCTGTGGTGTTCCCCAGCCCGCAGCTTCCGGATGGGAGACCTGCTTGACGTCAAGATAGGTCTGCACCGCATACTCGCCGGCATCGTTGTCGATATTGGGTTCCATGTCATCGGTGAACGGGAAGCCTCCGGCGCTGTGCAGATACATGTACCACCAGGCGAGGGATGACCCGCGATCGCGCAGGTTGGCTGAGCCCCACATGCCGTCATCGGGACGGTGGAAGAACTTCATGATCTCCAGATCTTCTTCCCAGGTTTCCGGCCAAGTCAGTTCGCGGCCATGTTTGTCGGCAAATGCCTTGCGCTCGTCAGGATCGCTGAAGAAATCGTTCCGGATGAACTGGGTGTGGACGTTGCCGTCGGTCGGTACCCCGTAGGTCTTGCCCTTGTAGGTCACGAACTTCCCGAAATCGCCAACCGCATTGATCTTGAAATCGGCAGAAGCCATGTATTCATCCAACGGCTCCAGCAGGCCCGCAGAGGCGAGCGAGGGGATCATGTTGGTGTCGACATGGAAGAAGTCGAACTCCGGAGATTTCGACAAGGCTTCAGCCATCGCGCGCTGCGGGATTTCGAAAGTGCTGATATCCTGGATGCGCGGCAGCGTGATGCCGGTCAGGTCGCCGAATTCCTTGAGAATCGGTTGGGTTGCGGTCTGGTAGTTCGACCACATGATGCCGGTCAATTCGGCCCCGCTTGGAGCTGCTTTCTTCGCCGACGCGACGATTCGGTCTTCCTCGGCGCTCGCAAATGCGCTGCCGGCCATCATTGGCGTTGCGGCGCCGAATGCGGCGGCTGCAGTGCCTGCTTTCAGAATCTCGCGACGTGAGACTTCCGACCACTTGATTGTTTCAAACATATTAGTCCTCCCAGTTCCTGCCTTGTTGAAGGGTTACCCAGGCAAGGTTTGATTGCCGCCGGACAAAGGCGGCCTGCGAAAACGTTACACACTTTTGTCTTATAGGAAAAGATTTCTCTGGATGGCAAAAACATGAGGTTTGGTCACAACTGCGTGGACGAGAAGAGGGGTTGAGTTGCTGCGGCGAAAGAACAAGATTGGGAGCGGGGAGGTTGTGAAACATTGAGTCGCACTGCTAGAGGCGTCTCAAATATTGGAGTGACGAAATGGATGACCTCCGCAGCGAGTCTGCCCTGCCTATTGTCCCGACCCTCGGACCAAAGGTGCGCGCACTTCGCAAGAACCAGCGCAAGACGCTGGCCGAAGTCTCTGAAGCCACAGGGTTGTCAATTTCGGCAATTTCCAAGATCGAGAATGATCAGGTTTCGCCCACCTTTACCAACCTGATTCGCTTGGCAGAAGGGCTCGATATTTCGCTGAGCGACCTGGTGGCATTGAATGGTGAGCAAGGCGGCGTATCGGCCCGGATGACGGTCAGCCGCAAGGTGGACACCAAATTTCGATCAACCCCCAAATATGACATCTATGCACTCTGCGCCGATCTTCGACACAAGCGGATGACGCCGCTGATCGAACGGGTCAAGGCTGACAGGCCCACAAATATCGATGGCATGATTGCGCATTCGGGCGAGGAATTTTTTTACGTCCTGAACGGGGCGATTGAAGTGCATACTGAGCACTACAACCCGGTCCGACTCGACGAGGGCGATAGCGCCTATCTTGACAGTTCCATGGCGCATACACTCGTCGCTGTGCATGGAGAAGACGCCGATATCCTGATGGTCTGGCTGGGGCCGAACGTATCAAGCCGGCAGGACGGTGCCTCGATGGCCGAGGCGATCCTGCATCGGCAGAAATAAACACTACAAAAACATCACAAAGGGTTTGGGGCATGGATATTCGTCAACTCGATATTCCGGAGACGGATGTCATTCAGGTGGGACAGGGGCCTGACCTGCTGTTGCTGCACACCTTGCTTGCAGAGAGGAGCGTGTTTGATCGGGCTTTGCCGGAGCTTGCCGCGAAATACCGGCTGACGATCCCCAATCTGCCGGGGTATGGGGCAACCCCGCCGCTCGACAATCCTTCACCCGCCGTGCGGGACTATGCCGACCGGATCATCGGGAT
>JAURLR010000108.1 GCA_030831135.1 Alphaproteobacteria bacterium | reverse complement strand
GTTTCTCGAAGCGCTGGAGCGCGCTGTGCTGCGCTCACAACCCAAGCCGGTCGCACTGGTGCTTTGCTATCCGTCCAACCCGACGGCGCTGACTGCCGATCTGGAGTTTTACGGCAAGGTTGTCGAATTCTGCCGGGCGCATGATCTCATCGTCCTGTCGGATCTGGCGTATTCGGAGATCTTTTTCGATGGCAATCCGCCGCCGTCGATCCTTCAGATCCCGGGCGCAAAAGAGGTGGCGGTCGAATTCACCTCGCTGAGCAAGACCTATTCCATGCCGGGATGGCGGATCGGATTTGCTGCGGGAAACCCGCGCCTCATCGCGGCGCTGGCGCGTGTGAAGAGCTATCTCGATTATGGTGCCTTCACGCCGATCCAGGTGGCGGCGGCTGCCGCCCTGAATGGCCCGCAGGATTGTGTCGAGGAGACCCGCTCGATCTATCGTGAGCGGCGCGATGTGCTGGTCGATGGCCTGAAACGGGCAGGCTGGGATGTGCCGGTGCCGAGCGCGAGCATGTATATCTGGGCACCGATTCCCGAGCCCTTTACGTCGATGGGCAGCGTTGCGTTTTCAAAATTGCTGCTCAAGCAGGCCCATGTCGCTGTCTCGCCAGGACTGGGCTTTGGCGAGAACGGCGACGGTCATGTGCGGATTGCGCTGGTGGAGAATACCCAGCGTATCCGGCAGGCCACCCGGAGCCTGAAACAGTTGCTGTCGGATCCGGAGAAGGCTCTGGCCCTGGCGGCAGATGCCGCGCAGATGTCCGTTGCGGCAAAATAGGAAGTATTGAATATGGCAGATGCACTTCGGGTTGCGATCGCAGGTCTGGGTACGGTTGGCGCAGGAACGATTGATGTCCTGCAAACCCACGGCACGCTGATCGCGCAGCGCAGTGGTCGCGCGATTGAAGTTGTCGCTGTTTCGGCGCGCAATCGCACGAAGGACCGCGGTGTCTCGCTCGAGGGGTTTGCCTGGTTCGATGATCCCGTTGCGATGGCGCGCGAAGCCGATGTGGATGTCGTGGTGGAGCTTATCGGTGGCGAGGACGGCCCGGCAAAGGCGGTTTGTGAAGCTGCGATTGGCGCCGGACGGCATGTTGTGACGGCCAATAAGGCCTTGCTTGCGATACACGGCAACGCGCTTGCCGCAGCAGCGGAAGCAGCCGGGGTGTCCCTGAATTACGAAGCTGCAATTGCCGGGGGCATTCCCATCGTCAAGGCTTTGCGTGAAGGGCTGGCGGGGAATGGAATCTCCCATGTTTATGGAATTCTGAACGGCACCTGCAACTACATCCTGACAGAGATGCGCGAGAAGCGTCTGACCTTCGAAACGGTTCTCGATGATGCCCAGAAACTGGGTTACGCCGAAGCCGAACCCAGTATGGATGTGGATGGCATCGACGCTGCGCACAAGCTGGCACTGTTGGCGAGCCTCGCCTTCGGGACGAAGGTCAGCTTTGATGATGTCTATACTGAAGGCATCCGGCACGTCTCGTTGCAGGACATCGACTATGCCGAGGAGTTCGGTTACCGGATCAAGCTGCTGGGCAGCGCGCGGATGACCGAACACGGGCTTGAGCAGCGGGTCTACCCCTGCATGGTCGCCAAAAGCGCACCGATTGCCCATGTCGAGAGCGCCTACAACGCGGTCGTGGCCTGTGGTGATTTTGTCGATGACACCATGTACCAGGGCCGCGGCGCCGGGGCAGGCCCGACAGCATCGGCGGTCGTTGCCGATATCATCGATATTGCGCGCGGTTCTGCTGTAGCGACTTTCGGGGTTCCGGCGAACACCCTGAAAGCGATGCCTGCATCGCCGATCGAACGGCATCGCGGGGCCTATTACGTACGCTTGATGGTGGACGATCAGCCGGGTGTGATTGCGGAT
Source organism: Alphaproteobacteria bacterium (assembly GCA_030831135.1). Classification (GTDB taxonomy): domain Bacteria; phylum Pseudomonadota; class Alphaproteobacteria; order UBA6615; family UBA6615; genus JABJAG01. The sequence continues at coordinate 4,431 of JAURLR010000108.1, read as the reverse complement.
ATTTCGGCGGCATTCCGGGATGAATCGGTCTCTATCGAATCCATGTTGCAGCGCGCCCGGTCCCAGACCGAGGCGGTTCCGGTGGTGCTCAACACCCATGTCTGTGAAGAGGCAGCCATGCGGCGCACGCTGGAGCGCATTGAGGCATTGGATTCCGTGGTTGAAGCGCCGACAATGATACGAATCGAATCCTTGGTGTAATCCCGACTCTCAAGTGTCAGGACACCACGTTGAAATTTTGAAAAGGGGAACGCATGACCAGCCATGGTGAGGCGGTGATGGACCGCAATATGGCCATCGAGGCGGTCCGGGTTACGGAGGCCGGCGCTATTGCAGCGGCCAAGTGGGTCGGACGCGGTGTTGAAAAGGAAGCTGATGCTGCGGCGGTAGATGCCATGCGGACAGCACTCAATGGTTTGAACATCGACGGCACAGTTGTGATCGGCGAGGGCGAACGCGACGAAGCGCCGATGCTTTATATCGGCGAAAAGGTCGGAGCCGGTGGCCCGAAGATCGACATCGCGCTTGATCCCCTCGAAGGCACGACACTGACCGCAAAGGCAAATGCCAATGCGATGGCCGTTCTCGCGCTGGCGCCCGATGGCGACTTCCTGAACGCACCTGATGTTTACATGGAAAAGATCGCGATTGGTGGCGGGTTCAGCAAAGGACTGATCGATATTTCGGCACCGCCGGCTGAAAACCTCAAGCGGCTGGCAAAGGAAAAAGGCGTGGATGTCTCGGCATTGACCGTGTGCATCCTCGACCGTCCGCGCCACGAAGACCTCATCGCGGCAGTTCGTGCTGCCGGTGCGCGTATTTTCCTGATTGCCGACGGCGATATCTTCGGCGTCATGGCAACCTCCGATCCCAACAGCGGCATCGATATGTATCTGGGCAGTGGTGGTGCGCCGGAGGGCGTTCTGGCGGCTGCGGCACTGCAGAGTATCGGCGGTCAGATGCAGGGCAAATTGCTGTTCCGCAATGATGATGAAATCGGTCGGGCCCGCAAGCTGGGTATTGAAGACCTCGACCGGATCTATGCTCTGGATGATCTGGCGTCGGGTGATGTGATTTTCGCAGCCACCGGTGTCACCGATGGGGCAATGCTCAAGGGTGTGCGGCGCAGTCCGGGGATGGCCGAAACCCATTCCATCGTCATGCGCTCCATCACGGGAACCGTTCGTGAAGTGATCACCAAGCACAATTTTGATCGTAAGCCGGGATTCGACGACTGACCCGAAGATGAACGGCACCGTGCAATCGAACAATCCGAGAGTTTCCAGCCAGGATATTCTCGTGGATCGTTCGGTCACGGGCCGCCGCTGGGTTCTGCGTGGATCGGATGAACGTGCCGGGCTCGCGCTCTCACAACGTCTGGGTGTTCCCGAGATCGTGGGCCGCGTCATGGCCGCACGCGGGATCGATCTGGATTCCGCCGAACAGTTTCTCGAGCCCACACTTCGTGACGCGCTGCCCGATCCGGCCAGTCTTGCCGGAATGGACGTGGCTGCCGAACGACTGGCGACCGCGATCCGCGATGGTGAGCCGATAGCGATTTTCGGTGACTACGATGTGGATGGCGCAACCTCATCGGCTTTGCTCGCGCGTTTCCTGGCGGCAGCGGGCGTGCCGGCCCGGGTCTATATCCCGGACCGCATCATCGAGGGCTATGGCCCCACCACGCCGGCGATGCTGCGCTTGCGGGCAGAGGGCATCAGCCTTGTCATCACGGTTGATTGTGGCACCACCGCGTTTGAAGCGCTTGAGGCGGCGGCTGAAGCCGGCCTCGATCTTCTCGTCGTCGATCATCATGTCGCCGAACCGGCATTGCCGCGCGCGATTGCCGTGGTCAATCCGAACCGGCTGGATGACACAAGCGGGCAGGGCGCGCTTGCGGCGGTCGGGGTGTCGTTTCTCTTCGCGATTGCGACCAACCGTGTCCTGCGTGACAGCGGCTGGTACGCCAAGCAGGGCCGCTCCGAGCCCGACTTGATGGCCTTGCTCGACCTCGTGGCGCTGGGGACCGTTTGCGACGTGGTGCCGCTGGTGGGGCTCAATCGGGCTTTTGTCAGTCAGGGGCTCAAGGTGATGGGCCGCCGCCGCAATCCGGGACTGGTCGCGCTGGCCGATGTGGCGCGGGTGAATTCCAAGCTTTCCGAATATCATGCCGGATTTCTGCTCGGACCGCGAGTGAACGCAGGCGGCCGTGTGGGCGAAGCCCCGCTGGGCGCACAGCTTCTGATGACCCAGGACAGTGCCGAGGCCGTGGCGATTGCACAGCGCCTTGATGGCTGGAACACCGAGCGGCGCGAGATCGAGGCCCATGTGCTTGAGGAAGCCATGGCGCAGGCCGAGGCCTCCGGGCTACCCGATGCGTTGATCGTGGTCGCAGGCGAGGGCTGGCACCCCGGCGTGATCGGCATCGTGGCGGGGCGTCTCAAGGAACGTTTCAACCGCCCGGCATTTGTCATCGGATTTGACGGCGATACCGGAAAAGGCTCGGGCCGCTCTGTGGAAGGGGTCGATCTGGGCAGGGCCGTGATTGCCGCCCGGCAGGCGGGGTTACTGGTCAATGGTGGCGGGCACAAGATGGCCGCCGGCCTGACCGTGGAACGTGGCAAGCTGGATGCTCTACGCAGCTTCATGAATGAACGTGTCGCCCATGACGTGGCCAGCAATGCCGTGGTTCCGACCTTGCGGATTGATGGCGCGATGGCGCTGTCGGGGGTGAAACCGGAATTCGTTGCTGCGCTGGAGAAACTCGCGCCCTTCGGGCAGGGCAATTCAGAGCCGCGCTTTGCCCTGACATCGGTTCGTGTGGCCAAGGCCGATGTGGTGGGGGCCGGTCATGTCCGCTGTTTCCTGTCCGACAGCAGCGGCGGCCGTCTCAAGGCCATTGCGTTCCGCGCGGCCGGAGAGCCGCTGGGCGATGCGCTGCTCGACAAGAGCGGGCTTGGCCTTCAGCTGGCTGGGAAACTACGTCCCGACACCTGGCAGGGGCGTGATGATGTGCAGTTGATCATCGATGACGCCGCTCAGGCGGCCTCATAGGCAGCGGCAAAGAACGCGGCCTCAAGCTCCAGCGCTTCCACAAAGGCTGATTCCGCGCGTGCGCGTTCACCTGCGCTGGCCCCGGCAGCTTCCCGGTCCATTTCCGCACGCATCCAGTTGACGAAAGCCGCGAACCCCGGATCGGCATGTAGCGTGATCCATTCCGATAGATAAAAGCGCGCGGGTGCCGGTGTACCGCTTTCGACCGCCTTGCTTGCCTATTCCAGATAGACCCACTCGACCGGCACCAGAACGGCCAGTACGTCGAGATAGGTTCCCCGGGCACGCTGGCGGGCCATCAGATCATTGAAGCGGTCGACGACCGGGTGGGACACCGGATTGTCAAAACGGGGCGCCAGCAGGCCAAGAGCATCGAAGCTGCGCAGGAAGTAATCGTTTTCCTCGCTCGTCAGCATCGCCAGAAATCCGGCAAACCGGATTTTCGGGGGCATTCCGGGTGCGACCGCGACGGCATGGCCAATGGTCGCGACCAGAGCATCGATAAAGGCATAATCGAGTGTGAGGTAGCGTGCATAAGTGCTGGCGTTGATCTCGTCGGCGACCAGTTCGGTCGTGAACCGGTTCCCGGTGGCCGCCTCCCAGGCAGTGGAATGGGTGTGGCGAAGTGATTCGGAAAAACTGTCTGGTGCGGTATTCATCATCAAGATCGGTTGTGAAACAGGTCCGGTAACGCATATCACCCCGCGGCTTTGGGCGCATCCGCGGAAATAGCGCGACATCGGGTGTCTTCGGCCCTTGATTTCATGGCGCGCGGCGGCTATGTCGTGTCCGCCTTTCACGGCCCGACGTCCCCATCGTCTAGAGGCCTAGGACACCACCCTTTCAAGGTGGCGACACGGGTTCGAATCCCGTTGGGGACGCCAACTTTTTTTCACACAAAAATGTGTTTGTTTTCAATGCCCTGGTGTTATCAACACTGGGTCATTTGGCGTTATTTCAGGATTTTGTGTGACAAAATGTGTGACACTTTTGGACGCCCTTGCCCCCCTGAACCTTCACTGCTCATTCTTAATATTCCGTTCCCATGCCTGGGGAGGTTCAGGATTGTGCCAAATAGGTTGTCTGCCCTCTCACACACGTCTCTCATTTTTTGAGCAGAGAAGCCCGTCATACAGGGGCCACCTTCACCACCGACCCATACAGACCTCTCAGTCACCATGCTGAGGGGTCTTTTGCGTTGAGGTCAGGAAGGGTCAGGGAAAGGTGCCTGAGTGATCCATCGAGGGGGTCTAAGTCTGCGGGGTATAGGGTCTCGAACCACCCACACCCTATTTTTTTACCCAATCCGACTGTTCTATGTCAGAACTTACGGTATGAGAAACCTGATTGCCACGCTCTGCCCGACAGGTGCCGAGG
>JAURLR010000107.1 GCA_030831135.1 Alphaproteobacteria bacterium | reverse complement strand
GGCTTCTGCTGCCGCCTTGAGCCGGGCCTGAATTGCCGGCCATGGTGTCAGCAGGTCGGACAGGGAAATGGCGCAGAAGTCATGTCCCAGCGGGGCACCGGCACGGGCGGCTGCCAGCTGCATCGCAGATACGCCGGGATGCACATCGATGGACAAGCGTCGCCATGCCGGGTTGTCTTCCTTGTCGAGCAATTCGAAGACCAGCGTCGCCATGGCGAAGACCCCGGGGTCACCGCTGGATACCAGCGCGACATTGCGGCCCTGGGCTGCGAGATCGAGCGCGTGGCGGCACCGGTCGGATTCAGCACCAAGGTCGAAGTCATGGCGAATCTTGCCACGGGTCGCTGGTCCCAGCAGGTCCAGATAGGGGCCGTATCCGACGAGGTCCTGGGCCTGTGCCACGGCGCGGTCCGTGGCGGGAATGCGGTGGGCGGTATCGCCCGGCCCGGTGCCGACAATCGACAGGTGGCCGCGCGCCCGGCCAATTTCATTGGCATCAAGATGTGTTGCGCGGGCGATCGCACAGGTTGCACGTCTGGATTTGTGTTTCGGGACAATGAGGCTGCCTTGCGGGCCGGTGGCGGCAAGCGCGGCGGCCTCGGCAACGCCGTGAGCACCGACTTCGCGGAACACGATATCCGAGGGGTTCGCGAGCCGCGGTGTTTCAGCTTCCAGCACATCGGCGGGGAAAAACCGCGCCGGAACCCCCAGACCATCGGCGAGCGCGTGAACAGCAACTTCGTCGGCTTTCACGTCGATGGACACGATGGCCGCGACGGAAGCCGGGGACAGCCCTGCGTCGGACAAGGTTTCGCGCACCAGTGTGTGAAGCTCGGCAGCACTGCAATCCCGCTCACACCCCACACCCACGGCCAGACTTGGCGGGTGCATCAGAAGTTCATTGGGGTTGGCTGTGATATCGCGATCCGTGATGCGGATCATCCAGGTGCCGTCGTGGTCGGTGGGCATGTCTGCCAGCCAGCCGGGGTCACCGGCCTCGATCACCAGACAGGGTGCCTGTCCGGCCAGAAGCCCGCCCATCACGTCCTTCGCCCGTTCGGGATTGCCGAGCGTCCAGCCGGGTGGTGGCGCATCGAGGGCGACGCCATAGGCGATTTCCCCTGCGGTTGTCAGCGCGGCATTGCCGCCGGTGATGTCCGCGATTCGCTGCGCGAGGGTGTTGGCCCCGTGGTGGCCCCCCAGAAGCGGCACGATGCTCGACCCGTCCGGCGCGAGTGCCAGCACGGGCGGCTCATTTCGCTTGTCGGCAAGCTGGGGCGCGAGGGTTCGGATCAGGATGCCAGCGGCACAAATGCCCACGATCGGGCGGCCCGCGCGGAACAGTGCGGTCAAAGTTTCTGACACGTCGTTGAAAGCCGTATCGCAATCGGTCACACGCGCGCGCAGGCCAAGCAGTTCGGCGTCGGGCAGGTGATCCTGCAATCCTCGCGCGAGACGGCCGCCATCGGCGGTCAGTGCGACAAGGGCGATAGTCTGGCCGGTGTTTTGGGTCATGCCCCGTCCCCCATCCAGGCCGCACCGCGCCGATGCATCAGGATCATCGAAAAATACGGCGCCGGGGCATCATCAAGTGTTGTCAGCGGGCCATGGAATTCCTCGGCCATGGTGGCGTGCGCGACATACTCGGCGTGGTCCGACAGATCGAGTTCGTCGAGCAGCGCCCGGATGCGCGGCAGGTGACGTCCCAGTTTGATGATCGCGGCGGCGTCCGTGGCGGCCAGCCGGGCGCGCAGGATGTCATCCGGCAGGGTCGCGGGCAGGATGGTCAGGACATCGTTCAGCGCCGCCAGAGGCCGGCGCGAGACCGCGGCGCAGGCGGTGAGCGACGAAACACCGGGCACGACCTCGACCGGCCAGTTTTCGGCAAGGCGCGCAAACAGATACATGAAGGAGCCATAGAAAAACGGGTCACCCTCGCACAGGATCGCGACATCCCGTCCGTCGGCAAGATGGCTGGCGATGTCCCGCGCGGCCCGGTCATAGACGCCCTCGACGGGAAAGCGATTGGCCGAGAGCGGCATGCGGATGGCGATTTCCTGCGCGTCGGCGGGCAGGTGCGGTGCCGCGATCCGGCGTGCGAGACTGTCGCCGGTTTCGGGTGCCGGATAGGCCACAACCGGGACCGCGCTCAGAATCCGGGCACCCTTGAGGGTCATCAACTCCGGGTCACCCGGACCGACACCGATCCCGATGGCGGTTCCTGTCTTTTTCGTGTTCATGATTTCACGACCGACCATTGGGTGACAGGCATGGCGGGCCGCCAGCCCGTCAGCCCGCCCACGGGATCGGCGTGGCTGACCGCAATCCGGGCCATGTCCCCGCCATATCGGGCATGGGCATCGAGCAGTACGCGTTCCCCTTCGAGGGTCACCACATTGGCCACGAGCCGACCTCCGTTGCGCAACCGCTTCCAGACCGTGTCCACCAGTACCCCTGTCGAAAGTCCGCCGCCGATGAAGACCGCATCGGGATCGTCGAGACCGGGCAGGGCGCGTTCGATCTCGGCGGCCACCATCTCCAGGAAGGGCGTGCCGAGACGGCTCGCATTCTGCGCGATCATGGCGCAGCGTTCGGAGTCTTTTTCGACAGCGGTCGCGCGTGCGCCTTTGCCCTGCACGTCCTGGACTGCGCGCAGCCATTCGATGGCGATGGAGCCGCAGCCCGCGCCAAGATCCCACAGATGCTGGCCCGGCAAGGGGCTGAGCGCGGAAAGCGTGGCGGCACGGATGATCCGCTTGGTCATTTGTCCGTCATGAACAAAGGCATCATCGGGAAGTCCTGCGACACGGGGATGGTATCGTGCCTGCGGTCCGGCGATACATTCCACGGCGATGGTGTTCAGGTCATCAACCGGGCTGGTATCCCAGGTGCCAGACGAACCGGTGCGCGAGGATTCGCTTGCGCTGCCCATATTCTCGAACACGTGTAAGCGGCTTTGTTCGAACCCGGCATCACGGAGCAGGCCAACGACCTGTGCGGGCGTGGTCCCGTCATGGCTGAGGATCAGCAGGCGTGCGTTGGGCAACACATGGTGGTGCAGCAATTCCAGCGGACGGCCGTGAAGTGTCAGGCAGGTGCAGCCGTGCAAGGGCCAGCCAAGCCGGGCAGCGGCCAGGCTGAACGCTCCGGGTGCGGGCAGGATCGTCATCTCGGCAGGATCGAAATGCCGGGTGAGCGTGGCCCCGATCCCGAAGGACATCGGATCGCCCGTTGCCAGCACGACAACGCGCTGGTCCTGCGCGGCACGGATTTCCGCGACGATCCCGTCCAGGGGAAACGCCCAGGCGAGCTTGCGCGCGCGGTCATTGGCGGCCATGGCAAGATGTCGTTCGCCCCCGACCAGAAGTTCGGCTGTTTCGATCAGTGTCCGGGCCGATGGGGTCAGGTCGTCGAGACCGCCGGCCCCGATCCCGACAATGTTTAGCCAGGCGGTCATGGCCGGGGTGCCGCGTCGCGTGCGAGCGCGTTGACGGTTGCCGCGGCGACAGCGCTGCCGCCCCGGCGGCCCTGCAAGGCGATATAGGGCACGGGTGCCAGATCGACGAGGGCTGCCTTTGATTCCGCCGCCCCGACATAGCCGACCGGCATGCCGATGATCAGGGCCGGTTTCGGCCAGCCTTGGGCAAGGCCTTCCAGCAGGCGGTAAAGCGCTGTCGGGGCATTGCCGATCACCACGACGGACTCTGCCAGAAAACTCTCCCAGAGATCGACTGCGGCGGCAGATCGTGTGGTGGCCCCGCGTGCGGCATTGCCGGTGACAGTACCGATGCCGAGGGTGCAAATCACCGGGTTCCGGGCGGGCAGGGCGCGGCGGATCACACCATCGGCCAGCATCCGGGCATCCACGATGATCGGTGCGCCTGCCGAAAGGGCCTTGCAGCCGACCGTCCCGGCACCCTCGGACCAGACCAGGTCGTCGATGGCAGCCGCCTCGCCGATCGCATGGGCCACGCGCAGCGCGACGCCCTGCAGGTCATCGGGAATGCGGGACAGATCGGCCGCGTCGCGGATCGCAGCGAAAGAGGCCGCATAGATCGCATCGGGGTCACGGATATGGTCAAGGCTGGCGTTGGTCATGGCCTGCGCGTTTTGCACCCGGGGTTGTGCCGGTCAATCGCCTTCGGCGGGCAGGGTGCGCGGGCCGAGCGGGTGATCCGCATGGGGATAGGGATGATGGCCGTGGTCATGGCTGTGGTCATGATCGTGACTGTGATCGTGGCCATGTGCGTGGTCGTGGTCGTGATCATGGTGGTGATGACCCCCGTCGCCCGTACCGATGCCCTCGACATGATGGTGATGGCTTTCCTGGGCGAGGCCGACTTCTGATTCGAAGCCCAGCACCTGTTCGCGGTACTTGCACATCTGGCAGTTCATGAGATTGGTGCCTTCGCCGATCTCCAGTACCCGGTCGGCAAAGGTTTCGAGCACCTGCGGGTGATCGTTCAGATAGGGCGCTTTCACGAACTGGATCTCGGGGTGTTGCGCAGCGACCATGTCGGTGTGGTCATAAATGCGTTTGATCAGGATGCCCGTGAACAGGAAGTAGGGAAATATAACGATCCGGCGATAGCCCAGCTTGACCGCGTGCTCCAGCGCGGGCTGGACAAGCGGGAAGGTTACGCCGGAATAGGCGGTTTCGCCCCAGCCGAAGCCAAGGCCCTCCCACAGCATTCTGGCAACCTTGGAGACGTTGGAGTTGGCGTCCGGGTCCGACGCGCCGCGGCCGACGGTCACCAGCATGGTCTCGTGGCGCGGCACTTCGCCATGTTCGGCATCGGCGGCG
>JAURLR010000106.1 GCA_030831135.1 Alphaproteobacteria bacterium | reverse complement strand
TTTCCCCCGATCTACTTTGTCGCTGGCTGGGGCCTGAACGGTTATCTTCTGGGGCGGGAGTACCTTGAAATGGTCGGGTTCCGGCGCATGAGCCCTGCGGAACTCCGCACGTTCCGGCTGACCCACAAGAGCACCGTCTACTTCGCCGGGCTGGTCTTTGCCCTGATCGCCACCGTACCGATCGTGAACCTGTTGTTGCCCTTGTTCGGAACAGCGATGATGTTGCACGTTTTCGAGCGGCGTCGCCCGAGAAATGACGACATAAACATAACAATATCAACGCCTTGATATAATTTATCGACAAATTGATGTAAATCGGCTACGCAAGGCTCTGGGAGTCGACGAAAACTCCTGTAACGCGTGAACATTCACGTCCAGAATTCGGCGCGGGGGCGATACGGGGAGCGCAAGCATGAGCGCAGACGCAAAGGATGACAATGAACGCCGGGATCTCGACCTGAGCTTCCTGGAGCGGCAACCTGTCCGGGCCGCCGAAATTCCAAACCTCAATGAACGTGGCGAGCGCACGGAAGAGCGCGACCCTCGCCGGGGAAACCAGCAGGATGCCAAGACGCTCACCGTCGGCCGCGATATCTCCCTGAAGGGCGATATCACCGAATGTGACACGCTTGTGGTTGAAGGGCGAATTGACGCGACCTTGAACAGCGCACGCGCCCTGGAAGTCGCGCGCGGCGGCCGGTTTGTCGGAATCGCGTCGGTCGAAACTGCACTCATCAGTGGCCGGTTTGACGGCGATCTTGACGTTACCCGGGCGCTGCGTATCACGGCAACGGGCAAGGTCACCGGCAATGTATCCTATGGCCGCCTGGAAATCGAACAGGGCGGCGAAGTTCTTGGAGATATCAAAATCAATGCCTAGTTCACGTCGCGACGACCCGTCCCGGATCGCCATTTTCAGCGCCGCCATCATCACCTTGCTGGTCTGCGTATTTGTTTTCACCGCCTGAACAATCCATGGCACAGCGCATAGGGGCGGTTATTCTCGTCGCGCTGTTTCTGGCTGGCTGTTCGCTGGTTCAGCCTGAACCGACGCAGCCCTCTTCACGCAGCAATGCCGCGACGGGGGCAAGCGCCGTGCCGCAACGCACCGCCGCACCGCCGCCGCGACGCACGGCACCACGCGCCACGCTTTCAGACCTGATCGGCACCGCACCAGACCGGATAGACCGTCTTCTCGGCACTCCCGAACTTGTCCGGCGGGAAGGCGCGGGTGAGCTTCGGCTCTATCGCAGCAAGAGCTGCGTGCTGCATGTGTTTCTCTATCCTCGCAACGGAACCCCTGTCGCCACCCATATCGAGGCCCGGACCGAGACCGCGCGCCTCGACTCGCCGCAAACCGACCGCTGCATCGCCAGTTTTTCCTGAACGATACCCTTCGGCGGCTCAGGCGATGGTCTTGGCCTTGTAGGTACACACATCGGCAACAATGCAGGCTGCACATTCCGGCTTGCGGGCCTTGCAAACATAGCGCCCGTGCAGGATCAGCCAGTGATGGGCGTGTTGCAGGTAATGGGCGGGCACCCGCTTGAGAAGTTTGTCTTCGACCGCACGCACATTCTTCCCCGGCGCCAGCCCGGTCCGGTTGGACAGGCGAAAGATGTGGGTGTCCACGGCCATGGTGGGTTCCCCGAAGGCCGTGTTCAGAACGACATTGGCGGTCTTGCGCCCCACCCCTGGCAGCGCCTCGAGCGCAGCGCGATCACGGGGCACCTGCCCGCCATGTTCCTTCACGAGGATTTCGCTCAACGCGATCACGTTCCTGGCCTTGGTGCGAAACAGACCGATGGTCCGGACATGCTTGATCAGCGCATCCTCTCCCAGCGCGAGCATCTTCTCCGGCGTGTCGACGGTCGTGAAAAGCTCTTTGGTTGCCTTGTTCACGCCGACATCGGTCGCTTGAGCCGACAAGACAACGGCCACCAGAAGCGTATAGGTGTTGCGGTATTCCAGTTCCGTCGTCGGGGTCGGATCCGCGGCCGACAGGCGGCGGAAAAATTCTTCGATCGCGTCTTTTTTCATCTGGGGCATAGCCGGGCCAACCTAGCGTGTTTTGAAAAGCTTATCAGCCGTCATTCACATCTTCGGCACTGCGACAAAGGGTTCCTTTTCGCCGCACGTCCGGCGGCCTAGACTTTTCCCATGAGCCACGCCAAGACCGAGCCACTGTTCGATGCCGTGCTGTACCCGCACCGGAGCCTGAGCCCGCGCGGGGTGCGCAATGTCATTCTCGGATTCGCTGCCGCGCTGGCTCTGGTGGCCCTGTATTTCACCCTGCTTGGAGCCTGGGTGGTCCTGCCATTCTTGGGGCTTGAACTCCTGCTGATCTGGTGGGCCTTCCGCACCAATGCCCGTGATGGTCGCGCGTTCGAACGGGTCCGGCTGACCCGGGACGAACTGACGATTGCACGGGTACGACCATCGGGCCGGGCACAACACCATCGCATTGCTCCGCCGCACTGGCTGCGCGTCGATCTGACGTCACGACCTGGCGGTGACAACGAGTTGCGTCTGGCCAGCCACGGAAAATCCCTGAAGGTCGGGGTGTTTCTGACCTCGGAAGAACGTGACGAACTGGCAACGGCATTGCGCGATGCCCTGCGGAACCTGCACAGTCGGCCGGAGGCGCCGCGCTAGAACGTCATCTTCCTAGTCGAGACCCAGAACATCCGCCATCGCATAGAGACCGGGTGCCCGCCCCGCAGTCCAGCGCGCGGCGCGCACGGCACCACGGGCGAAGATACCCCGGTCGGTGGCCCGGTGGGTCAGTTCGATCCGCTCACCGGCACCGGCAAAAATGACGCTGTGCTCACCGACCACATCCCCGCCGCGCAGGGTTGCAAACCCGATCGCGCCCCGTTCACGCGCGCCCGTGATGCCTTCGCGGGAAAGCACCTTCGCTTTGTCAAAATCAACGTCGCGCCCCCGGGCGGCGGCTTCGCCCAGGCTCAGCGCCGTACCGGAAGGGGCGTCGACCTTGTGCCTGTGATGCATCTCGACAATCTCGATATCAAAATCGGGATCCAGGGCGCGCGCGACCCGCTCGGTGATCGCAAACATCAGATTGACGCCGCTCGACATGTTGGAGGCCCAGATGACAGGCACCTTCTGCGCCGCCGCATCCAGCGCAGCGCGATGGGTCTCATCCAGTCCGGTTGTCCCTGCGATCAGGGCGCAGCCTGCCTGCGCCGCCATCGCGGCATGTGCTGCCGTCGCGGCCGGCACCGTAAAATCGATCACCGCATCAACCCCGGCGAACATCGCGGCAGAATCATCGGTGATGCGCACGCCGTTCTCGCCTGTCCCCGCGAGCAAGCCCGCATCCTGACCGAGCAGGCCCGAACCCGGCACCTCGCTTGCGCCGCCAAGAACACAGCCCTCGGTCTCGGCAACAACCTGCACAAGCATGCGGCCCATGCGGCCGCCCGCACCCACGATTCCAATTTTCAATTGATCGGTCATTGCATGATGGTCCCAGAAATCCTCGCTTCGCGGCGTTTATAGAGACAATGCGGCCTCACGAACAGTTACCAAGCATGTGCCCAAACCACATCTCAATCTTGAAACAGGGAGCTGATCGGCGTAGTCTATTTGTATACATTGTAGACAAGGGGCGCTCAGACATGTCTGAATCCAAAACCCGGGTCCTTTCATTACGGCTGGACAAGGCAATGTTGTCCGATCTCGAAGCCCTCGCTGAACAAACCCAGCGTTCCAAAGCCTATCTCGTCGAGGATGCTGTCTCACAATATCTGCACGAAAACGTCTGGCAGGTGGCCGAAATCGAAAAGGCTGTCCGAGAAGCCGATGCCGGTGATTTCGCCAGCGCGGCTGAAGTCCAGTCCCTGACCGACAAATACAAGAATACCTGATGCCATGAGCACCTTGCAGGTGCGATGGCTACGCCGGTCGGAGCGAAGCCTCGAACAGGCGGCAGACGATATCGCGGAAAGTGACCCGCAGGCCGCACATCGATTGATTTCCCGGATTCGTAAAGCGGCGGAGTATCTCGCAGCGCATCCCCATCTTGGACGCGCCGGTCGGATTGCCGGAACGCGTGAATTCATCGTCCCGGGAACGTCCTACATACTGCCATACCGGGTGCGGACAGATCACATCGAAATACTGCATGTTCTGCATGGCAAACGCCGATGTCCCGCTGAACTCTAGAACCCAACGCCCGTTCGGCTAGTCCTTCAGGTCGTCCCAGAATTCCTTCACTTTGGTGAAGAAGCCTTCGGATTCCGGACTGTGCTTGGGTGATCCACCGCCGGACTCCTCGAAGGTCTTGAGCAACTCGCCCTGATCCTTGGTCAA
>JAURLR010000105.1 GCA_030831135.1 Alphaproteobacteria bacterium | reverse complement strand
TATCGCGCACGGTCTTGTCGGCATCGAAGGCCATAACCAGCAAGGCCGAGACATTTGCTGCGGCAAGGTCGGTGATCGGCTGGGTGGTCTGGCCGAGCACGGTTTCGCCCAGAACCGAAAGGTCCTGCACGAAGACATGGGAGATCGGCAGCGGATCGAAGGAATAGAGCTGTGCGAAGGCTGGCGCGAAGCCCGAAGGGTCATAGATCGCAACCGAATCCAGCGCGGCGAGCCGTGCCAGCATCGCCTTGGTCTTCGGCGCCGCCGCCGGGTGGCCGGCGGCCTTGAAGAACGGGAATCCGCCTTTGACGTTGGAGAAGGTGTCGATGTCGAGCGCCATGCGCTGCGTCTTCCTTAGGGTCTGGGCCGGAACGACTTGAAGAATGCCGAGATCGAGTGGCGTATCTGCTCGCGCCTCTTGTAGGCACGGCTGTTGACCCAGTTCAACTGTATCGTGCGCCGTTCTCCATCGAAGGGATGATGCCCATGCCACGCGTTCTTGATGCAGGGGAAGGCGAGGAAGGTTCCTTCATCGGGGGGAACCTCCACCGCGTAGTCGTCCAGATTGTTGGGGCTGCGCAGCAGGCGCAACTGCCCACCGGGCTCTTCCCAGGCCGGGTTCATGTAAAGCAGGACCGTGACCAGCTTGCCGGCAGAATCAATATGGATCTGGCCATCGGTCGGGCGCGCCCGACCCCGCACCGTCACCATGGTCGGTTTGCCGGTCAGGTTGATCCCCATCTTGGCGCCCAGTGCTGCGGCCAGTTCGGGACCTTCGAGAGCTTCAAGCAGCGCGGCAAAACCCGGGCCGTATTTCAGTTGGCCGGTGGGAAAACTACCCGGTCTGTCGATTTCGGGAAAATCGGCATGGGCCGCCGCCAGCGCCTCTTTGGTGATGAGGCCCGGTACCAGCACGTGGTCATAAGGATCATGCGCGAGAGGGGTATCCGCCAGCGCCTTGAAATCGATTATCGACATGTAAGTTTCTTAGTTCGCGACTCAGGCAATTGCAATCCGCCGTCGTATTTCTGCGGCGATCATGGCTGTGTCGTCGAGGGGTTCGTAATCCCAGTTTTCGATGGTTCCGTTGAAGGGGCGCGTAATGCCGCGTGATTCCATGTTCTGGTGGAACCGCCGGAACTTGTCCGACCCTCCCTCCAGATGTGCCACATGAACCGGTTTTCCGGTCGCGGTGGCTTCGCTGACCATGTTGACGGAATCCCCGGTGACGATGATCGCATCGGCATGGGCCAGGAAACCAAGATACGGGTTGTCCCCGGTTTCGTCCCAGACGTCAGCGCCGGTGTCGCGAAGCGCTTCGGCAATCGCATGGCGGGCATGCTGGGGTGTGCGGCGCGATGGGGTGACGGCCAGTCCCCAGCCGTGATTTTGCGTCAGATCGCGCAACTGGCCGGCCAGTGTGCGTCCATAGGCTTCGGTCAGCTTGAAAACGCTGTTGTCCCCGCCCAGGAGAACCGCCAGAAGCGGGCGCTGAAGCTGCGCAACACGATCGGCAAAGCGAATACGGGCCTTTGCCAGGATGCTTTCGGTGAGGCCATGCAGGGATCCCGTTGTCGACATCACGTTCTCGCCCGCCATACCGTCATGGGCGGGGGCCACAACCAGATCAAATGCGGTGGGAGATACGCCGGGATCCTGTATCTGGACGCAGAAGGTCTTGCCATTGCTGGCTTTTCGGATCGCTCGGGCGGGGGCAACGGATTTGCGCCCGCTCGCGATCAGCAACTCGGGCCAGGGTGGCGTCAGCGGGTCCGAACCGCTGGTTGTGACGCTCAGCAGGTTCGGCGTGAGGACGGGCGGCAGCCATTGCCAGGGCGCGCGCAGGTCAATCACCTTCGAGACGGGTTCGACGCCGAGCACTTCGGCCAGACCCCGGCACTGGTTCACCATGCCGACTTTCCCGTCGGTCAAAATCCAGCAGGATGCAATACTGTTCGTGGTTTCTGCGTTCACGGGTATGCGACCATTGAATGATACGAAAAACCGGAGCCGTTCGATTGAAATATAATTACAATCTGCTAGCATCATCCCCGGCGAGAAGACATCTGATACACAACTATAGGGGTGCGCCTGAATGATTCCCACGGGCCCCCTTCTTGCGGCGACTAACCCGCCGATCTGGAGACACGAAGACAATGTCCGATAGCAATTCCGAGGGCGGTGTCGCCGTGAAATCGACGGAAAGTCGCAAGGTCAAACTCGACGCAATCGACCGACGGATTCTGCGGAACCTTCGTGACGAGGGCCGGATCACCAATGTGGAGCTGGCACGCCGCGCGGGGATTTCCGCACCGCCGTGCCTGCGCCGGGTGCGTGCTCTGGAGGCGGCCGGGTATATCAAGGATTATCATGCCGAACTCGATGCTGAACTGCTCGGATATGAGGTCGCGTTTCACGCGCTGGTTGGCCTCGACAGTCAGTCGGAAGCCGTCCTGACGGAGTTTGAGCGTCATCTCACGGCCTGGCCCGAAGTGCGGCGCTGCGACATGATTCGTGGTGGTGGTGATTTCATGCTGCGGATCGTGGCGCGCAACACCGCCCATGAAAACGCACTGACCGCACGTCTGACTGCCGCGCCGCATGTTTCGACGGTGCAGACATTTCAGGTGATCCGGAGTTCGAAATACGCTTCCAGCGTTCCGGTCGACGATCCCGACGAATGAATGTCAGGCGTTCGCGGCTACTTGAAGCGAACGTTGATGACCTCGAAATAGCGCACGCCATTGGGCGTTGTCACTTCCACGCTGTCGCCGACTTCGCGTCCGATCAGGGCGCGTCCGAGCGGTGAACCGATCGAAATCTTGCGCTGCTTGATGTCGGCTTCCAGTTCGCCCACGAGCTGGTAGGTGATTTCTTCGTCGGTTTCCTCGTCGGTCACCTTTACGGTTGCCCCGAAGCGCACTGTCTTGCCCTTGAGCTTGGAGGTGTCGATGACTTCGGCGCGCTTGATCGCGTCTTCGAGTTCGCCAATACGCCCTTCGATGAAGCTCTGGCGCTCGCGTGCGGCATGATATTCGGCATTCTCCGAGAGATCACCGTGTTCACGCGCGGCCGCAATCGCCTTCACGATATTCGGCCGTTCGACCGATTTGAGATTCCGCAATTCTTCCTGGAGAGCCTGATGGCCCTCGGTGGTCATTGGGAGCTTATCCATGGTCCGACTGCTCGTTCAATTGCCACCCGGATGGGTCGGCAGGGATGTAATGGCTTGCACAGACTAAAAAACCCGCCGCTGGCCGTATCAGGCAGAATTACACCTGCTACGAACGTCCGGCGGGTTAAGCCGTTCAAAAATCCTGACTAAAATACGACTGTAACGGCGCAACTTCAAGGCCGCCGCTCTGAACCGCCTTAATTGAGGCGATTGAGGCCCGTGCGCCGGCGACCGTCGTGTAGTAGGGGATCTTCAATGTCAGCGCCGAACGGCGCAGGCTGTAGCTGTCGGAGATCGAACTGACACCCTCGGTGGTGTTGAACACCAGCTGGATGTCGCCGTTCTGCATTGCATCAACAATATGCGGGCGACCCTCGAGAACCTTGTTGACGGTTTCCACCTCGACCCCGGCTTCTTCAAGCACACGGGCTGTTCCGCTGGTCGCCACGATCCCGAAGCCCATCTCGATCAGGCGCTGGGACATCTCGACCATGGCCGGTTTGTCGCGATCCCGAACGGAGATGAAGACACGCCCGCTTGTCGGGACCTTCGTGCCGCCGCCGATCTGGGACTTGGCAAAGGCGTGCCCGAAATCCCGGTCCAGTCCCATCACTTCGCCGGTGGATTTCATTTCCGGGCCCAGGATCGTGTCGACCCCGGGGAAACGTGCGAAGGGGAAGACGGCTTCCTTCACCGCGACATGCCCGAGCGGCGCATCGGGATCGGGCAGATCGAAATCGGCGAGCATTTCACCGGCCATGATCCGGGCAGCGATCTTTGCAATCGGGACACCGGTCGCCTTGGCCACAAACGGAACCGTGCGGCTGGCGCGCGGGTTCACCTCGATCAGGTAGACATCGCCGTCCTTGATCGCGAACTGGATATTCATCAGGCCCAGAACGTTGAGCGCGCGCGCGAGAATTTCGGTCTGGCGCCGGATTTCCGTGATGACCTCATCGCTGAGGGAATAGGGCGGGAGCGAGCAGGCGCTGTCGCCGGAATGTATGCCGGCTTCCTCGATATGCTCCATGATCCCGGCGACATGCACGGCACCGCTGGTGTCGCAGATCGCGTCCACGTCGACTTCAATGGCATCCTGCAGATAGCGATCCAGCAAGACCGGGCTGTTATCCGAGACCCGCACGGCTTCGTTGATGTAGCGGGTCAGCTGGTCCATGCCGTGGACGAGTTCCATCGCCCGGCCGCCCAGCACGTAAGACGGACGAATGAGCAACGGGAAACCGAGGGTTTCCGCTGCAGCCAGTGCTTCCTCGGCGCTTTCGGCGATGGCGTTCTCGGGCTGGCGCAGGCCGAGTTGCTGCAGGAGCTGCTGGAACCGTTTCCGGTCCTCGGCCAGGTCGATGGCATCGGGCGACGTGCCCAGAATGGGAATGCCTGCCGCCTCAAGCGCGTCGGCGAGCTTCAGCGGGGTCTGCCCGCCAAACTGCACGATGACACCCCGCAGGTCGCCGCTCTCCATTTCGAGGCGGCAGATCTCGATCACGTCTTCGGCCGTCAACGGCTCGAAATACAGGCGGTCCGAGGTGTCATAGTCGGTCGAAACCGTCTCGGGGTTGCAGTTGATCATGATGGTTTCATATCCGGCCTCGCGAAGGGCGAAGACGGCGTGGACACAACAATAGTCGAATTCGATGCCCTGGCCGATCCGGTTCGGGCCGCCGCCCAGAATGATGATCTTCCGGCGGTCGGTGGGTTCGGCTTCGCACTCGCCATGCAGCGTCGAATCGCCCTCATAGGTCGAGTACATATACGGCGTCTGGCTCGGGAATTCGGCGGCGCAGGTGTCGATCCGCTTGAAGACCGGATGCAGGTCCAGCTTCCGGCGCAGGCCGACCACCGTCTGTTCATTCGTGCCGGTCAGCTCCGCCAGCCGCTCGTCCGAGAAGCCCATCTTCTTGAGCTTCATCAGGCCGTCATAGTCTTTCGGCAGCCCCTGATCGCGAACCCGTGCTTCGGCCTGCACGATGGAGGAGATCTGCTCCAGGAACCAGGGGTCGAACTTTGTGACACGATGGATATCGGCCGCTGACAATCCGAGCCGGAACGCCTGTGCGATGACCAGCAGGCGGTCGGGGGTCGGTCGTCCCAGTGCGGCAAAGACCGCGTCCTCGTCAAAGCCCTGACCTTCACCGCGGGGCCGTACCCCGGGGATCGTAACCTCGTTCAACCCGGTCAGCCCGGTTTCCATGGAGCGATAGGCCTTCTGCAGGCTTTCGGCAAAGGTACGTCCGATCGACATCACTTCGCCGACGGACTTCATGGAGGTGGTCAGGGTGGCGTCGGTGCCGGGGAACTTCTCGAAGGTGAAGCGCGGCATCTTGGTGACGATATAGTCGATGGTCGGCTCGAAACTGGCCGGGGTCACGCCGGTGATCTCGTTGTCGAGTTCGTCGAGCGTATAGCCGACGGCCAGCTTGGCAGCGATCTTGGCAATCGGGAAGCCCGTTGCCTTTGAGGCCAGCGCGGATGAGCGGCTGACCCGCGGGTTCATCTCGATCACGACCATGCGCCCGTTCTTCGGGTTGATCGCGAACTGGACGTTCGAACCGCCGGTCTCGACCCCGATTTCGCGCAGGCACGCGATCGAGGCGTTGCGCATGATCTGGTATTCTTTATCGGTCAGTGTCAGCGCCGGGGCGACGGTGATTGAATCCCCGGTGTGGACGCCCATTGGGTCGATATTCTCGATCGAGCAGATGATGATGCAGTTGTCCGCGTTGTCGCGCACAACCTCCATCTCGTATTCCTTCCAGCCGAGCACTGATTCTTCGACCAACACCTCACCGACCGGCGAGGCATCGATGCCGCCCAGGACAATGTCGAAGAACTCGTCGCGGTTATAGGCGATGCCACCACCCAGCCCGCCCAGCGTGAAGGACGGCCGGATGATCGCGGGCAGGCGCACGAATTCCAGCGCCTTCTCCGCATCCTCGCGGTTGTTCACCTGCATCGAGCGCGGCGAATCCAGTCCGATCTTGCTCATCGCTTCGCGGAACTGCAGCCGGTCCTCGGCCTTGTCGATCACGTCGGCCTTGGCGCCGATCATCTCGATACCCAACCGGTCCAGCGTCCCGTCACGGGCGAGGGTCAGGCAGGTGTTGAGCGCGGTCTGTCCACCCATGGTCGGCAGGATCGCATCGGGCCGCTCGGCCTCCAGGATCTTGGTCACCATCTCCGGCGTGATCGGCTCGATATAGGTCGCGTCCGCAAAGGCCGGATCGGTCATGATCGTGGCCGGGTTGGAGTTCACCAGAACCACCCGGTAGCCCTCGTCTTTCAGAGCTTTCACGGCCTGGGTGCCCGAATAATCGAACTCGCAGGCCTGGCCGAT
>JAURLR010000104.1 GCA_030831135.1 Alphaproteobacteria bacterium | reverse complement strand
GATCTGGTTCAGCCGCTCCGAGCGCTGACGCTCAAAGGAATCATAGCCGCCGGTGTAAAGCGTGATCTTGCCGCCCTGCACATGCAGGATATGGTCGGCAACGTTGTTCAGCAGATCCCGCTCATGACTGACGATCACCATGGAGGCCGGATAAGTCTTCAGGAAGGATTCCAGCCAGAGCGAGGCTTCGAGGTCCAGATGGTTTGATGGTTCGTCGAGCAGCAGCAGATCAGGGCGCGAAAACAGCAGCCCGGCGAGCGATACGCGCATCCGCCAGCCACCGGAAAAGGACGACAATGGCTGATGCTGGTTGTCCTCATCGAAACCCAGCCCGGCGAGAATGCGCGCCGCACGCGCCGGTGCGCCGTGGGCGTCGATCAGGTTCAGCCGTTCGTGAATCTCGGCAATATCATGCGCATCGGTGGCCCGCTCCGCCCGCGCCAGAAGCTCGACACGTTCTTCGTCGGCGGCGAGCACCATCTCGAACGGGGTCGTTGTCCCGCCGGGCGCTTCCTGCGCCACATAGCCGATCCGCGTGCCGCGCGGGGTTTCCACCGAACCGTCATCAAGGTCCATCTCTCCCGCGATGATCTTCAGCAGGGTCGATTTTCCCGCGCCATTCCGGCCGACGATCCCCACACGGCTGCGCGCCGGCAAGGATGCGGTCGCGCCGTCAAGGATGGTCTGCCCGCCAAGGCGTGCGGTGATGGAATTCAGGTTCAACATGCGGCAGGGCTGATAGCACAACCCGGTGCGTCATGGTCCATCTTTGGAAAAATAATCTGGTCAGGCGCGATCGAGAGCCAACCATCGTGCCGCGCCATCTCCTGCTGCCCTGCCCGTGGCGAAACAGGCACTCAGCAGATAGCCCCCCGTCGGCGCTTCCCAATCCAGCATTTCACCGGCACAGAAGACGCCGGGTCGCGCGATCAGCATGTAGTTTGCATCGATCGCATCCAGCGCCACACCTCCGGCACTGCTGATCGCCTCTTCGATCGGGCGTGTCGCCGTCAGCCGCAACGGTAGTGACTTGATCTGCAGGGCGAGCATCCGAGGATCGGCAAAAGTCCGGGCATCGGTGACTTCACGCAAAAGTCCCGCCTTAACGCCGGTCAATCCTGTCACGCGCCGCAAATGGGTCGCCATCGACTTTTTCCCGCGCGGTTTTGCCAGCTCGGCTTCCAGACGTGCTGCGCTGCGATCTGGTGCGAGGTCGAGTGTCAGCATAGCCGCCCCGGCGCTGGAGATGGCGTCGCGCAGCGCCGCCGAGAGGGTATAGACCGCGCTCCCTTCGATACCGGAACCGGTCGCCACGAATTCGCCTTCCACATGCGTGTCCCCGAATGACAAAACCACCGACTTGACCGGCTGTCCGGCGAAACGCGCACTAAAATGATCACTCCAGTCGATATCAAAACCACAATTGGACGGTTTCAGCGCAACAATGCGCGCGCCAGCCTTCGCCAGAACCGGCATCCAAGCCCCATCCGAGCCGAGCCGCGGCCAACTTCCCCCGCCCAAGGCCAGAACCGTCGCGTCACTGCCATGCTGGACTGCACCGACAGGTGTTTCGAAACAGAGACCACCATCTCCCGACCAACCGGTCCATTTGTGGCGGACATGAATGCGCGCGCCCGCCCCGCGCAGCCGGTGCAGCCATGCGCGCAACAAGGGCGCGGCTTTGAAGTTCACGGGAAACACCCGCCCCGAACTGCCAACAAAGGTTTCAATGCCCAGTTCATCTGCCCAGCCACGAACGGCGGGTGCATCGAACGACCGTAATGACGGGTCGAGGGCTTCACCGGCATCGCCAAAACGACCCAGGAACGCGGCCAGCGGCTCCCCATGCGTCAGGTTCAAACCACTCTTGCCGGCCATCAAAAACTTGCGACCGAGCGAGGGCATCGCATCATAGATATCAACCTCCAGCCCCTGCGCCAGCAGCCTTTCCGCTGCCATAAGTCCAGCCGGGCCGCCCCCGACGACTGCGATCCGTGCCGTCATGCTGCCGCCTCGGAGATCCATTGGGCATGCCGTCCCGCATCCCCGAACAAGAGCGTTGCCATTTCCGTTCCGGCGGCGGCGAGATGTTCATCGAATTGCCAGGGCGGGTTGATGACCACCAGTCCGGTGCCCGACAATCCCCGCTCCGGGTCAGGCCCGGTCAATTCGGCAATAAGGGTTGGCTGCGAGAGCGCTTCAATTCCCGCGAGCAACGGCTCATGTCGAAGTTCGGGGAGGATCGGATACCAGATCGCGATGATCCCGTTTGCCCAGCGTCGCAGCACCGCCTCGATGACACCGGGCATGCGTTCGTATTCCGACTTGATCTCATAGGACGGGTCGATGAGCACCAGCCCGCGCCGTTCTTCGGGCGGGACCAGCGCCGGCAGAGCCTCGAAACTGTCGCGCCGGTGGACATGAATACGAGGATCACCGCGTACTTCCCTGATCAATGCGGCGTGTTCGGCGGGATGCCCTTCGACAAGGATCAAACGATCCGTCGGGCGCATCATGCGGGCGGCAATCATGGGCGAGCCCGGATAGACCTGCATGCCGGTCGCAACGTTGAAGCCACGGACAATCTCGAGATACCGGCGCAGACCATCGCTGGATGGCGCGGTATCGGTCAGGCGTCCAATTCCATGCCGCCACTCACCGGTTTTCTCGGCTTGCGGTGCTGTCAGGTCATACCGCCCGCGCCCGGCATGGCTGTCGATCACGCAGAACGGCGCTGGCTTGCGCAACAGATGGTCGAGCAACAGGCACAAAGCGGTGTGCTTGTGTACATCGGCGAAACCGCCGGCATGAAAACCATGCTGATAGCTGAGCATGTACAAGCGCCTTGTGCGAACCCGCCCGGCCGGAAAGACCGGGCCCCGATGGCGGGATATACCCGGTTCCACCACATCCGTCAGGTCGCAAGATGATCAATAATCCTGCGGGGTGCTAGAGACCCTCATAGCCGCGATCCCGGACGCGGTCACAGACGGTGTTGACGGCATCCATGGGAATGCCCAGCCCCATCAGCACGAAGGCCCCCATCTGCAAGCTCGATTCCGCCAGTTCTGGGATCGTCCGGGTCGCGCCTGCTTTCTCGAGTTCGGCGGCATGCTCGAGATCGCGCGAGCGGGCATAGATCGGGATATCGGGCCAGCGCGCACGGATATCACGCACAGCCTCTTCGGCCTCACGTTCCTCATCGAGCGTCAGGACGATTGCGCTGGCGCGATCTGCGCCCACCTTGGCCAGAACATCTGCCCGGCGGCCATCCCCGAAGAACACAGGCTCTTCACGCGCGCGCAGACGCGAGACCAGCATTGCGTCCATATCGAGTGCCACGTAATCGATCCGTTCCTCGCGCAACAATTCCGCAATGGCGCGTCCCACGCGGCCATAACCGGCGATCACCACATGACCACCGATTTCTGCGATTTCATCGGGTGATGGCCCGAGTGAAGGCGCAGAAGAATTCCGTTCCAAATAGGTCGAAACGCGTGCCCCCAGAACCGCCAGCCCCGGTGTCAGCATCATCGAGAGCGCTGCGACCAGCAACAAAAACTGCCCGGGTGCGGGCTCGATGATCCCGCCTGCCATCGACAAGCCGACCACAAGCAATCCGAACTCACCCGCCTGCCCCAACAAAAGGCCCGCATGGGCAGCACAGGAGAAGGGCAACCCGAACGCGCGCGCCAAGCCTGTGGTCAGGACGGTCTTCAACACAAGCAGCCCCAGCACGGAGGCCACGATCAAAAACCCGGAATCCGCCAGCGTTGCCAGATTGATGCCCATCCCCACGGTCAGGAAGAACAATCCCATCAACAAGCCCTTGAAGGGCTGGATGTCGACTTCGATCTGGTGGCGAAACTCGGTTTCGGAAAGCAGCACGCCGGCCAGAAATGCCCCCAAAGCAAGGCTGAGCCCCGCAGCACCCGTCGCGGCTGAAGCACCAATGGCTGTCAGCAGTGTGATGGCGACAAAGAATTCTGGTGCGCGTGCGGACGCCGCAAGCCGAAACAGCGGTCGCAGGACAATCCGTCCCAGGACATAAATCGCTGCCGCCGCAGCTGCCGCCACGCCAAAACCCTTCGCCAAAGCGGCCAGCAGGCTACCGCCCGATGCATCCCCGAAGGCCCCAACCAGAATGAGGATCGGCACGACAGCGAGATCTTGCAGCAACAGGACCGAGAACGACGCCCGGCCCACGCGTGTCGCCAATTCGCGCCGCTGGACAAGCTCTTCGACCACGACGGCGGTCGATGACAACGCAAAGCTGGCCCCGATCAAGATCGCCGCATTGGTGGAATTGCCCCATGCCCATGCAATCCCGCCGATCACCAGACCTGTCACGGCGACCTGTGAAGACCCAAGGCCCAGCACCAGTTTGCGCATGGACCACAGACGGCCAAGAGACAGCTCCAGCCCGATCAGAAACAGCAGGAAGACAATGCCGAACTCCGCAAGCACCACGATGCTGTCGACATCAGTAAAAGTGACGTAGCTGAGCCAGTGCACCTGCGTAACAAAAGCACCGAGGCCGTGCGGGCCGACGGCCACACCCGCGACCAGAAAACCCAGGACCGGGCTGATCCGTGCATGCTGGAACAGCGGCACGAGAATGGCCGCAATGGCGAGAAAG
>JAURLR010000103.1 GCA_030831135.1 Alphaproteobacteria bacterium | reverse complement strand
ATGTTTGCCAACGGTTCAGGAATGCCACGATGCACACCCAGACCAACGAGCAGAATAACCATGCCAAGCACAGGCCCGGGCACAGGGAGCCCGAACACGGCCTGCAGTACCTCTCCCATCAGCTGGCACGCGAACAGGACGAGCAACGGGACGATCAGATTCAATGGAGACTCCTGCCTTGTAGACCGATGCGACGACGATACAATGCCATCCCGCGACCACACCAAGCGCCGATTGGAATTCGAATGAGCGACTTCACACGCGCTGATGCGCAGCATGTTCTCGATACGGTGATGACCCCCTGGCTTGATGAGCTGGGAATGGTGGTCGAGGACATCACCGACACCGGCGCTGTGGTGCGCCTGCCCTGGGATGCCCGTATCGCACGGGATGGCGGACTGATCACAGGTCAGGCGCTGATGTCCTTCGCCGACGCCGCGATGGTCGTGGTGATCTCTGCAGCCATTGGCGGGTTTCAGAAAATGGCCACCATCGACATAACAACGAGCTTTCTGGCCCCGGCCTTCAACACCGACGTCATTGCCCGGGGTCAGGTCATCAAACGCGGTAAGCGCATGATCTACGGCCGGGTCGATCTGGAAACCGCAGAGACCGGCGAACCGGTTGCGCTCATCCAGACGACCTGGACATTGCTGGGTTAGATTCCTTTAGACGTCGGGCCGCCCGCTTCCACCCATGCTGCCATTCCGCCGGCCACATGGCACACATCCGTGAAACCCATATCGACCAGGGTTTTTGCCGCCAGCGCAGAACGCCCGCCTGATGCACAGAACAGCACCAGACGGTTGCCGCTGGAGAAGACCGGATTGTGCATCGGACTTTCCGGATCGGCCTGAAACTCCAGAAATCCGCGCGGCACATGGACCGAACCAGAAATCGTTGCCTTGGCGCGTTCGGATTCCTCGCGAATATCGATGAAACTGTAGCCCGGTTCGCCGTGAATCTGCACGGCATCGGGAACCGAAACGGTTTCGATCACCGCATTGGCCTCGGCGAGCATTTTCTTGAAGCCATGCTTGAGTTCCATTGGATTCTTCCTCTTTCAGCTGATCCGCATGAGTTCGGCGGCGGTGCCACCGAGGATTTTCTTTCGTTCGCCTGCGCTCAATTTTGTAGCGCTTTCCACGAAGGAGACCGGTTCGAACTCCTGCATATCGAAGGGATAGTCCGTGCCCATCATGACCCGGTCCACGCCGACGATATCGACCAGATATTCCAGTTGGTCGGGGCGGAACACCACGGTGTCATAGTACAGGTCACGCAGATACTCGCTGGGCGGCTTGCTGATCGTTTCCCGCAATTCGGGACGATACTCCCAGCTGTGATCCATCCGGCCGGCGTAATACGGGAAATAACCGCCCCCATGGGCGATGCATATCTTTATGCCCGGGTGACGGTCGAGCACGCCGCCGAAGATCAGATGGGAGACCGCGATCTGTTCCTCGAGCGGCTGGCCGACGCAATTGTGCATGAAGAACGGTCGCAGCCGTGCACCGTCCGTAAACCCGAAGGGGTGCAGGAACAGCGGCACATCGAGCGCCACGGCCTCGGCATAGATCGGATCGAAACGGCGGTCTGACAGCTCGACGCCATCGATATTGGATGAGATGATGAAGGCGCGGATGTCGAGTTCCTTGACCGCCCGGCGCATCTCGACAACCGAGGCACTCGCGTCCTGCATGGGCAGGGTTCCCATCGCCACAAAGCGGTCTGGGTCGCCCTTGACCAGTTCGGAAACATCGTTGTTCTGCGCACGCGCCAACTCGTTCCCAAGCTCCGGGTCAGTCCAGTAGAAAAACTGGATCGGAACCGGGCTGACAACCTGAATATCGACCCGGGTCCTGTCCATGTCGGCCGCGCGCGGCTCCAGACTGATCATCTTGGGCACGAGGCTCGGGATCGCCTCACTGTCGACGGCCAGCGAGGATGGATGCGCAAAAAACATGTACGGATCGCGGTCCGGTGTCAGAATTTCGGCGGGTTGATAGTGCTTGTCCATCAGCGCCTTGGCGCTGGGCGAAAAGACATGTGCGTGCATGTCGATAGCGATCGTGCCGTTGCTGGCCATGGTGTTCCCCCTTCGGTTTCGTCTTTGGAGGAAGTCTAGCACCAGACAACAAAAAAGGGCGATGGATTGAACCATCGCCCTCTTTGAACTGTTTCGAATATCCGTGTCGCTAATTCCAGAGATCCTTGATCTCCACCAGGTAAAGCGCAATGCCCGGAAAGAACATCACAAGGATCAAAACCACCAGCATGGTCAACGCAAAGGGCGCTGCGCCGATGAAGATATCGGCAAGCGAGATATCCTTCTGCACCAGCGTGGACTTGATGACATAGACCGCAAGTCCCAATGGCGGCGTCAGAAGCCCGATCTCCACCGCGATTACCGTAACGATCCCGAACCAGACAAGATTGACATCGAACGGTGCCAGGATCACCAGGAACAGCGGCACCGCGATCAGCATGATCGAGACCGAGTCGATGATCGTCCCCAGAATGATCAGGATGACCACATAGAGGAGCAGCAACTGCCAGAGGCTGGCATTCATGTCCCCGATCACCTGACCCAGTTCGGTCGGCAATCCGGAAATTCCCAACATGCGGCTGTACATGCTCGCCGAGATGATCAGGAACAAAAGCGTCGCCGTGATATGCCCGGTCTCCACCAGAATATTCCACATCTTCCGGAATGTGAGTTTCTTGCGCATCAGTGCGAAGAGGAACGCCACAAGCGCACCAGCTGCACCGGCTTCCGTGGGCGTATAAAGGCCCATATAGATGCCGCCGAGAACGACAAAGATCAGGACGGAGATCGGAATGATCTTCTTGATCAGGTCACCCTTCGGCATGGCGTCCTGTTCAACCTGACGATCCAGCGCTCCTGGTTCGGCCACAAGATGTGGGAACCCGTATGCCATGATCGCAATCAGTCCGCAGAAACTCGCTGTCAGCAGAACACCCGGCCCGATACCCGCAATAAACAGGTCACCCACCGATTCTTCGGCGATGAGGGCAAACACGATCAGGAGGATCGAGGGCGGAATCAGCATTCCGAGTACCGATGATCCCGCGACCGTGCCCACTGCGAACCGGCCCTTGTAGCCAAAGCGCAGCATTTCGGGCACCGAGATGCGGGTGAACACGGTCGCTGACGCAATCGAAACACCCGTAATCGCGGCAAAGATCATGTTCGCGATAACGGTCGCCATGCCCAGCCCGCCACGCACCTTACGCAACATGCTGTTGGCAATGTCATAGGTGTCACGACCCATTCCCGCCGAACTGACGAGCAGGCCCATGAGGACAAAGAGTGGAATGACGCCGAACAGAAAATCCGCGACGGTTTTCGCCGATGAAATCCAGAGGAGGCTGATCGCGATCTTGACGTTGCCCTTGATGATCCAGACCCCGACGAACGAGATCAGCGCGAGCACAACAGGAACATGCATGCCGACATAGATCAGCAGCAGCATCGCAATGATGGAAATAAGCCCGATTTCAAAGCCGCTCATTTGTCTGACTCCTCAATCACAGCCATTTCAACATCAACGGCTTCTTCATGCTCAAGCGGCGGCAGGCCAAACAATCCGCGAATGTTATCGACGGCCATCAATGCGAACTGGATACCCAGCATCCCGCAACCGACAACAAGAACCAGTCTCTGCGGCCATTCGGGGAAGGTGAACACACCGGTATTCCCGACAAAATGTCCGCCATGATAGGCTTGAAGCCATTTCGGCCAGCCACCCAGAATGATCGCCACCATCAATCCCACACCGGCAAGATGAAACAGAATGCCCAGAATATTGCCGATTGGCGGCCATTTCCTGAGAACTCGGCTGTACAGCGCATCCGACCGTGTAACGCGACCAACCTTCAAGGTATGTGCCAACTGGAGATAGAGAATCGTCACAATCGAAATCTCGACAATCTCTGTCGTTCCACTCAACGGCGCATTGAAGACAAAGCGAAGAATGATATCGACGCTGATCAGGATCATCAGGATGAAGATCCAGCCCGATGCGACAGCGTTACTCACAAGAACGATCCAGTCGAAACCGCGACGAAGAACGTCCAGAAATCCGGTTATTGCGTTCAATTCAAGTTGGGGAGCCGTCTTGCGACGGCCCCCCTCCCTATCTTGGATTTGAATTCACGAAAAATCGAAATCGACTAGTCGCGATCCCAATGCCGCGCGATCGGCTGGTCGGCCGCACGCATCTCGTCCATCCAGGCTTTCAGAATTTCCGTACCCGGCTGACCGGCCGCGTTACGGGCCTCGGCCCACTGCTTGCCGAGCGGCGGCAGGGCAGCAGCCCACGCGTTACGCTCTTCATCGCTGGCCACGGTGACCTTCGTCCCGAATTCCGCCTCACAACGCGCAAGACCCGAAACCGCACCCGCGTTCACACGCTTCACGTTTTCGGTGACCCAGGCCGGCGCGGCCTCGGACATGGCATTCTGGACTTCCTCGGGCAGGCTGTCCCAGACATCCCGGTTGAAGTTCAGCGAGAAGCCGTTCACGCCGCCGAGGCTGGCATCAAAGGCATAAGGAGCCGGTTCACAAAGCTTGAAGGCACCCGCGCCCTGACGCCACACGATCATGGCCTCATAGATCCCAGTGTTCAGGCTGTTATAGGCATCCGCCAGATTGGTCTGCACGCCGGCAGCGCCAATCGCGAGAACCCAGGGAAGGTTCGGACCAGCCGCACCAACCTTCATGCCCGCGATCTGCTTGATGCTGGTGACCTGCTTGGCCGACCAGAGCATGTAGTTGTCGACGGCACCCGTGGGACGCAGCGGAACCTGATTGAACTCGTTCATCCAGGTTTCGTTGTACTGCGGGAAGGTGTCGACCATCTTCTGGGTCACCGAACTGGCGAGACCGACATCAAGCGTCGTGAACGGCGTCTTGAAGGAGACGTCATAAAGGGGAACCTTGTCGGCGTGGAAGGCCGTGACGATGACACCGAGGTCACCGATACCGGTTTCAACGCCTTCGAGTTCACCGCGCGGCTTGACGATCTGCCCGCTGATTCCCTTGTTCCAGTTGATCTTGTAATTGCCGTTCTTGGCCAGGATCGCATCCACAGCCGGCATGTAGGCGTCAACCAGTGAGCCGATCCAGGTCGCGGGCGGCGGGTAGCCGGAAATCGCGGTCAGACTGATGGATTCCTGAGCACTTGCCGGTGCCGTGACCGCAACCGTCGCGGTCGCAGCAGCGGCAATGGCAAGCATTGTCGTCTTTGAAATCTTGTTGGGCACGAGCCCCTCCCTGTTGATTATTGTTATGGTCTCCCAAGGACTTTTGCAGTCCAGATCACAGCTTCCGGGAAAGCACACCAAGAGTCCATGAACAATCGGGCAGCACGCATCACCATGCGTACACACCGGCGTGAGCGGCAGAGCCACTCACGCCATCGTGTATGTTGGGCAATTCCGGGATGCTATTCCTTGTCCCAGTTGCGCTCGATCGGCTGCTTGGCATCACGCATGGCGTCCATATATGCACCGAGCACTTCCTTGCCGGGGACACCCTGCTTCTCCAGGTCTTCTGCCCAGGATTTCGCAGCGTTATCGAGCGCCATCGCCCATTTCGTGCGATCCGCAGCGCTCATCTCGGTCACTTCGGAGCCGAACTCGGCCTTGCAGCGCGCAATACCCTTCGAGGCACCATCTACAACCAGATTGGTGGCGTAGGCCTGATGCTTCTTGGACTGCGACTTCAGAACAGTGCGAATCTCGTCAGGAAGGCCATCCCAGACATCCTTGTTGACGCTGATGTTGTGCGACTGCACCGCACCGAGATTGGCATCGAGGAAATACGGGGCGGGTTCGCAAAGTTTGAAGCCGCCAGCCGCTTCGGCCCAGAAGATGCCGCCTTCATAGATCTTGGTGTTGAAGCTGTTATAGGCATCGGCCAGGTTCGTCTGCACGCCCGCAGCACCAACCGCCGTGACCCAGGGAAGGTTAGGACCGGCGGCCCCCATCTTCTTGCCCTTGAAATCATCCAGCGAGGTCATTTTGCTGCTCGACAGCACCATGTAGTCGTCGACGGCGCCGGTGTTCACCAGATTGACCTGGTTGAACTCATCCCAGCCCTTCTTGAACGCGGGAAATTGTGCTTCCAGGCTATCAACGGTTTGCACCACAAGACCCAGATCGCTTGATACAAACGGTGTCACGAAGGTGATCTTGTAGAGCGGAATCTTGTCCGTGTGGAACGCCGTCACGACCGTGCCGAGATCCCCCAGACCGGTTTCGATGCCTTCGAGTTCTCCGCGCGGCTTGACGATCTGCCCGCTGAAGCCCTCGTTCCATTCGATCTTGTAGTTGCCCGTCTTTGCCAGTTCGGCATCAACGGCGGGGATATAGGCCTCGACGAAGGATTTGACCCAGGAAGCAACCGGGGGATAACCCGAGATCGCAGTCAGTTTGATGGTTTCCTGTGCAGCCGATGGTGCCGAAGCGGCAACCGTCGCGGCGACTGCAACGGCAATTGCCAGTGCCGTTGATTTTGCAACTTGCTTCTTGGACATGGAATGTTCCTCCCGTTTCGTCCCTTGGAAATTTCGACGTTCCGCACAATCCGGCAACCGGACAGCGCACGTTCTTTCTGTGCCGCAAGCGTGAGACACGGGCACGTCTTCGTCAATGGGAAAGTATCCCACATAATTTTCATATATATGAATTATTAATTAGATTTGATTTCGCCATCACCAGTTGCGTAAATGGCGGCAGATGGTTGTGATTCCTCAAAATGAAGAGTTGCGTGTCGGTGTCGATATCGGCGGCACATTCACCGATTGCGTTGTCATCGGCGAATCCGGTACGCGGCTGACCGTGAAGTCCCTGACCACGCCGGACAACCCCGCGCAGGGCGTGATCGACTGCCTTCATCTTGTCGCTGGGGAACTCGCCGCCCCGCTGGCCGATATACTCGGACGCACGACGACTTTCGTACACGGGACGACCGTGGGCACGAACGCGCTGGCACAACGACGCGGGGCCCGGACAGGTCTTCTGATGACACAGGGCCACGAACAGACCTTCACGATCGGCCGTGTGAAGCAGAAGATCATGGGCTTGTCGGAACGGCAAAAGACCCACATCACGCATCTTTCGAAGGCTGACCCGCCAATCGTGGCGCCCGAAGACATTCGCGCCGTGACCGAGCGAATCGATTTCCGCGGCCAGGTCATCGTGGACCTCAACATCAAGGCGGTCGAACAGGCCATCGACGATCTTGTCGCCGACGGCGTTCAGGCGCTTGCCGTATGTCTGCTCTGGTCCTTCGTGAACCCCGTGCACGAGCAACGGATCGGCGCGTATGTGCGCGAACATCACCCGGACGTCTATCTGTCCCTGTCCAGCGAAGTGGCGCCCCTGATCGGCGAATACGAACGCAGCGTCTCGACAGTCTTCAATTCCTATATCGGCCCCACGGTCGGCGACTATCTCCATCGGCTCGAAACCGACCTCAAGGCAAACGGCCTGACCTGTTCGCTGCTGGTCATGCAGACCCATGGTGGTCTGAGCACCGTCGATGCCGTGCGCAACCGCCCGCTCCTGACCGTGGATTCCGGGCCGGCAGGCGGCGTTCTCGGCGGTCTCTATTTTACGGAACTGATGGCGGACGAGGACATCGTTTGTGCCGATGTCGGTGGCACCACCTTCGATGTCGGACTTGTCTTCAAGGGCCGCGTCCAGATGGACCCGGGCCCGGTCATTGATCGCTATGCGTATCTGACGCCCAAGATCTACGTGAAATCGATTGGCGCGGGCGGCGGCTCGATCGCCTGGATCGATCCGGGCGGCACCCTGCGTGTCGGGCCGCGAAGCGCGGGCGCCGCTCCCGGGCCTGCGTGCTATGGCCACGGTGGCACCGAACCGACCGTGACCGATGCCCATGTGGTTCTGGGCTATCTTGACCCCGATCATCCGTTGGGCGGCACGGTCACCCTCGACAAGACCGCCGCCGAGACCGCGCTGGCGCGGGTGGCCGAGCCTCTGGGCCTGAGTATCAGTCAACTGGCGGCAGGTATTGTCGAAATCTCCAGCGCCCAGATGGCCGATCTCATGCGCAAGGTTACCGTGGAACGCGGTCTGGACCCGCGCAGCTTTACCGTCTTTGCCTATGGTGGGGCGGGTCCGGTCTTCGCGCCCTTCATTGCGCGCCAGATTGGTGCCCAGAAGGCCTATGTACCGGCCGATTCCGGCATGTTCTCCGCGCTGGGGATGCTGACGACCGATATGGTCTTCTCCGAAGAACGCACGATTGGCCTGCAGCCACCGCTTGGTCGGGATCAACTGGAAGCCGTGAACGGGCTGCTTGACGATCTCGCCCGGCAGGTAGTCGAACAGTTCGGGGCGGAAGGAATCGGGCCGGAGCAGGTCGCACTCCATCGCGTGGTGGATATGCGGTTCCGGATGCAGGTCCACCAATTGGCGATTGACCTGCCGGATGCGTCCCTCACCGAGGCTGCGATAGAAGCGGTTTGCGAAAACTTCCTCAAGACCTACGAGCAGACCTATGGCGAGAACAGCGCCTATCCCGAAGCCGGGATGGAAATGGTGAATTTCCGCGTCGTCGGCACCGTCGCACTCGAACGGCCAAACCTTGCCATCGAATCAGGTGGAACCTCAGAAATTCCATCCCGGATCGGTGCCCGGAACGTCTATTTCGCGGACGCACAGGATTTCGTCCCAACCGAAATTCATGACGGAAAGCTGCTCGTACCGGGCCAGACCCTCACCGGACCGGCCATCGTGCAGCGGTTCGGAGACACCGTGGTGGTCCCGCCCGACACACGGATCGATGTCGACCAATATGGCGGCCTGACGATTGTCCATCTGGGAGACCAAGCATGAGCAAAGCGCCAAGCCCGCCGGATGGAAAGCCGGATGACACGGTCGATGTCATCACCTTTGAGGTGCTGCGACATCGACTCTGGGAACTGAACGACGAAATGGCCCTGATGATGGGCCGTATCTCCGGATCGCCGTCGGTCTATGAATCCGGCGACTTCAACGTCGCCATCCTGACATCCGAAGGTCAGGGGCTTTATGCCGGCGTCTTTGTCGTGCGCCAGGCCTCGGCTCTCGACATCGTTGTCCAGAAGGTGATTGAAGTCTTTGGCGACAACATCCATGACGGCGATGCCTTCATGACCAGCGACCCCTGGTATGGCGCGCTACACGCCATGGACGCGGCGGTCGTCATGCCCGTGTTCCACGAGGGCGTGCGCGTCGCGTGGACCGGGGTGGTCGTCCACGAACTCGATATGGGCGGCGCCCGGCCGGGGAGCTGGTGCGTCGGCGCGCGGGATGCCTATCAGGAAGTGCCGCTGATGCCGCCGGTGAAGATCGTCGAAGCCGGCAATGTCCGACATGACGTGGAAGTCACCTTCCTGCGCAATTCCCGCACACCGGAAATGAACGCTCTCAATCTCCGCGCCAAAATCGCGTCCCAGAAGATGACCGGCGACCGTCTGCGCGAGATCATCGACGAGTATGGCCGGGACACGTTCCTCGCCGTCCAGCGGCAGATACTCGACTATGTCGAACGCTCCATCCGGCAGCGGCTTTCCGAACTTCCCGACGGCACATGGTACGCGAATGCCTTTCTGGACCATGATGGTCTGGCTAATCGGCTCTACCGTTTGCGGTTGGCCCTGACAAAACGCGGCGACCACCTGACATTCGATTTCACGGGCACGGACCCGCAAGCGCCCGGCGTCATCAATTGCACATGGGCCGGCCTCGTCGGGGGTATCCTTCAGGTCGGCTTTCCGCTGCTGTGTCACGACCTGCCCTGGTCCCACGGCGCCGTGATGCGCTG
Organism: Alphaproteobacteria bacterium; assembly: GCA_030831135.1. GTDB lineage: Bacteria > Pseudomonadota > Alphaproteobacteria > UBA6615 > UBA6615 > JABJAG01. The sequence goes on along the minus strand of JAURLR010000103.1, from coordinate 4,066 downwards.
TATCGACATCATTTCCGAGGAAGGCACGATCAACAACGCGCTCTTCCCCGCCGGCACGAGCATGGCCACCGTGAACGCCTGCCAGTCGACGGGCAATCTGGTCTGGGAAGCCATGGCAAAGATGTATGGCTGCGCCACCGACACACTGCGCGAAGAGGTCATCGGGATCGGTTATGGCGGCGTCAATATGTCGGTCATTGCCGGCAAACATGGTGATGGCCGACCGTTTGTGAACATGTTCACCGATTCCGTCGGCGGTGGCGGCGCACGCTCCTTCGGGGACGGCATCGACACCTGCGGGAACTTCATCGCCCCTGCTTACGGCATTCCCAATGTGGAACGGATCGAAAGCCTCATTCCGATGCTCTATGTCTATCGACGCGAGCGTGAAGAGACCGCAGGCGCGGGAATTTATCGCGGCGGGGTCGGCATCGAATACATGCTTATCCCCCATGAAACGTCACACGACATGGAAGCCGTCCTGTTCTCGACCGGTTGCGCACATATGGAAAGCAAAGGCGTGGCCGGCGGCCTGCCGGGATCGATCCAGCGCAATATCGTGCTGCACGGTGCCGGGGTGAAGGCGGCGATGGACCGGGGCGAAATCCCGACCAGCCTCGAGACCGCGGGCGCTGAACGGGTCGATGTGGTGGATGCCAAGGATGTCCGCTGGCTGACACCCGAGGATGCCTGGATGTGCCTGTGTACCGGCGGCGGCGGCTATGGCGACCCGCTCGGGCGCAACCCCGAAGCTGTCGCACGCGATGTCCGCCGCGGATTGTGTACGTCCAGCGAGGGCAAAACACTTTACGGTGTCGTCCTGACGTCCGGTGGAACGGTCGACAGCGCCGCAACGGCGCAATCACGGGCAGTGATCCTCGCAGAGCGTCACAAACGGGGAACAGCGCCTGAGGCTCCCGTTTCGGGCCTTTCATTCGATGGGCCCGAACGGTTCCGGGTCGGAGAAATTCTGGCGGTACGCGATGGCGTGGACGGTCCGGTGCTTGGCTGCCGCACTTGCAACCACCCGTTCGGTCCTGCCGGTGAAGACCCCAGAGCTCATGCACTGGTGATCGAACGCGAGATCGAGGATTTGTCGCCGGTCAACAGCTACCGGGCCGAAAGCGATGTGATTCTGCGTGAATTCGCCTGCCCGAACTGCGCAACCCTGTTTTCGACAGATCTGCAATTGCGCAGTGACGACCCGCGCATGCCCGAGATGCATCTCAAGCTCTAGCGATACGCCCTCTCCTCCGCAGAGGAGAGGGATCAATACCGCTCTGAACTACTCGGCAGCCTGTGCCAGAAGTGCCCCCGGCCCGAACAGAAGATCACGCAGCCAGTTGGCCTGTGCGCTCGAGACTTTCTCGAGATGCTCGTTGTTGGAGTACAGGCTCATATGGTCCACACCCTCGACAATCGCGAGCGCCTTGTTGGGACACGGGATAGCATTGAAGACCTCGATCTCCAGATCGGACGAGGTGATGTTGTCACCCTTGGCGATCGCCATCATGTAGGGCGTCTCATAGAGCCGCTTGGCGTAGGGCATCACATCGTACTGCATGAGCAGTTCGACGGATTCGAGCGTGTTCTCATGAACATGGTTCGGCGCCTCACGCTCCTTGATGTCATTGAAGATCGTGCAGACATGGGGGAACGGCCAGGCGCTGACGACATTGTCGGGATCGGTTGTCGACATAGCGATCATCTGGCTGGGCTCGCCACGCTGACGCTTCACCCGGTCTTCCAGGATGAGCTTCTGCAGGGCACCGAATTTCCGCTCCCCGTGACAGCGGCGCATGGTCGGGAAACCGTCGACCACCGGCACCACGGACAACGCGAACTTCACGCGGGTGTCGAGCGCAGCCACACAGATGGCATGACCACCCGAATAGGAAATACCCCAGACGCCGATCCGGTCGGTATCGACCTCGTCGAGGGTCTGGGCAAAGCTGATCGCGTTGCGATAATCCTCGATCTGGTCCCATGGGTTGATGTGCTGGCGTGGTGTGCCATCGCTGTCACCGAAGCGGCGATAATCGAAGATCAGGCAGGCGCAGCCGATCTCCATGAAATCATCCGCGTAATACGGCATGACGATCTCTTTCACGTAGCACCAGCCGCCGGCCATGATGACCAGGGGTGGATTCTTGACGCCATCGGGCACATGAAGCACCCCGCGGATGGTATCTCCACAGCTGTTGAATTCGACTTTGCGTTCCATCGTTCTCTCCCGATTTCCTTGGTGTTTTTACCTATATGAAACAGGCAATTCCCTGTTTCGAGCGTGTGGGCTTGGGGCGGTTCTGTCAACTGTTCTGAAATCAGCTTCACAAGTATGAAACCTTCTAGGCGCCCTCCCCGGCAAGTGTCCGCGCGATCTCGTCGCGCAGGAGATTTTTCCGGATTTTCCCGGCCGCTGTGCGCGGGAAGTTGTCGATAATCACGATCCGCTCCGGATATTTCTGTTTGGCCATGCCCGTCTTGCCGAGGAAGGCGATCAGGTCATCAAATGCGAGTTCCGTACCGGATTCGAGCACAAGAAATGCGCATCCGGTCTCTCCCATCCTTGGATGGGGCATCGCGACGACCGCGGCCTCGTGGATCGCCGGGTGCTCGTGGAGCGCATCCTCGACCTCGCGTGGGCTTATATTTTCGCCGCCCCGGATAATCAAATCCTTGGAACGACCGGTGATCACCAGCGCCCCGTCATCGGTCATCATCGCGAGATCGCCAGTGTGAAAATACCCGTCCGGCTCGAAGGCTTCGGCGTTGTGTTCATCCGCCGCATAGCCAAGGCACATTTCGGGGCCACGGCTCAGAATTTCACCCTCTTGCCCGGCACTCACGTCATGCCCGTCAGCCGGATCGACGATCTTCACCTCATGCCCGACGATATAGCCTTCGGTGGTCGCCCCGAGGGTTTCTGCATCACGGGTGTTCACCCCCAGCGTCACGGTCGGAGCTTCGGTGGATCCGTAGACCCGGGAACACACACAGCGGGCAAATACCTTGTGCGCGTTGTAGATCACTTCGGGGGGGACAGGTGCGCCACCGGAGGGGAAGTACCGCAAACTCGGTAGCGGCCGGTCGTGCTTGCGCGAGAAGTCGGTCAGTTCCTGCAGGAAGACCGTGGCGGCGATTGTGAAGGTCACGCCATGTTCATCAATCAGGTCGGCTGCATCAGGCGCGTTCCATGTCTCCATGAACACCGCAGGCGCGTTGAGTGTGAAGGGCATCTGGATACCATAGAGATATCCGGTGATGTGGGAGACCGGCGACGGCATCAGGATGACGTCACTCTCGTTGAGCGAGAGAAACTCCGAGATCGCCTGGACTTCCGTATCGATCGTATTGTGGCTGTGCAGCACGCCCTTGGGACGTCCCGTCGTACCCGAGGTGTACATGATCAACTTGACCGCATTCGGATCAACCCGGGCTGGTTCTAATCCTGTTGGATCGCCTTCGGCGAGCAAGTCTTCAAAACTTGTGGTGCCATCCGCTGCGCCCCGCACGGTAATGACATGCGCAAGGTTGGGCAGTTCAGCCCGGTGCCGCGCGATCATCTCGGCATAGTCGAACTTGCGAAAGGTCGTCGGAACAAAGATCATCTTCGATCCGGCATCGCGCAGGATGTAGGACACCTCGGCGTCCCGGTAGATCGGGATGATCGGATTGCAGACCAGTCCGAGCATGGCGCAAGCCAGATCGATCACCACCGTTTCCGGCCAGTTCGGCAGCGAGAAGCTGACCACGTCACCCCGGACGAGGCCGCGCTTGCCGAGCGCACTCGCCAGCGCCCTTGCCTGCCGGTCGACCTCCGCCACGGTCAGGCGGTGTTCGCCTTCGATCAGCAGAACCTTGTCGGGATTTTTCGCGCGCAATACGGCCAGTTGATCGGCAAGGGTCAGGTTGCGCCAGATGCCGCTGGCCGTATTGGCGGCGATCAGATCGTCGGTCAGGCGGGTTTTCCAGCCACTCACATCCTCACGCATGATCGCCCCTCCCCATCAGGACATTCGTCCGGCTATTCGCGCGCAAGCCGCAATCGATTGGCGATATTGTT
>JAURLR010000102.1 GCA_030831135.1 Alphaproteobacteria bacterium | reverse complement strand
TTCGGCCAGTTCGCGCGGGTCGTCGTTTTCACCGGGAATGATGAGATTGGTAATCTCCAGCCAGCAATCGGTCTCGTGGCGGATATGCACCAGCGTGTCGAGCACGTTGGCAAGTGAGGCCGTCGACAGCTCGCGATAAAACCGCTCGGTAAAACCCTTCAGATCCACATTGGCCGCATCCATCGCCCGGAAGAATTCCTTGCGCGGCTCCTCGCAGATATAGCCCGCCGTCACCGCCACAGTCCGCACGCCCACCTCGCGGCAGGCCGCCGCCACATCAACCGCGTATTCGAGGAAGATCACCGGATCGTTGTAGGTAAACGCCACCGAGCGACAGCCATGGGCGGCAGCGGCCTTGGCAATGGCTTCAGGCATGGTCTGGTCGGCGAGCATGTCCCACTCGCGGGATTTCGAAATATCCCAGTTCTGGCAGAACTTGCAGGTCAGGTTGCAGCCCGCCGTGCCAAAACTCAGCACCGGCGTGCCCGGCAGAAAGTGATTGAGCGGCTTCTTCTCGATGGGGTCGATGCAATAGCCGCTCGACCGGCCATATGTTGTCAGAACGATGTGGTCATCGGTTCGCGCACGGACAAAACACAGGCCGCGTTGTCCTTCATTGAGCTTGCAGAAGCGCGGACACAGGTCGCACTGGATGCGCCCATCGTCGAGCGCATGCCAGTAGCGACCCGGCACACCATCGAATTCCTCGGCCATTTCGGCGTCAATTTGGTCTGAATCGCTCATCTCTGTTGAAAACCATACCAGATGAATCGTCGCGGGGGGCTTGGTTTGCGGTGGTCGGGTCGCATATCATCCCCTTAACAAGATTCCATTCATTCAAGCCATGAAGAGGGTGTCCCATGGGCCAGTTCGGCATCGGTCAGTCCGTCACACGCATTGAAGATCTCCGCCTGCTCACTGGCAGCGGCAAGTACACCGACGATGTGCAGCTCGAGAATGAAAGCCACGCCTTTGTGCTGCGTTCGCCCCATGCCCATGCCAAGATCAAGGGCATGGATATTGCGGCCGCGAAAGCCGCGCCGGGCGTGCTGCTGATCCTGACCGGCGATGATGTGAAGGCCGATGATCTGGGTGCCATGCCCTGCATGTTCCCGGTTACGAATCTCGACGGGTCGGCCCGCGGCGAGACCCATCGTCCGCTGCTCGCCCAGGGCAAGGTCCGCCATGTGGGTGAGCCGGTAGCCTTCATTGTCGCCGAGACCCTGGAACAGGCGCGCGACGCCGCCGAATTGATCGAGGTGGACTACACGGTTCTGCCCTCGGCCACCCACACCTACCGCTCGGCACAGGACGGCGCGGTACAGATTCATGACGACATTGCCAACAATGTCTGCTTCGACTGGGGCAAGGGCCAGCAGGACGAGACCGAGGCGGCCTTCGCCAGGGCCAGCCACGTGACGACCCTGGAACTGGTGAACAACCGGATCGTCGTGAATTCGATGGAACCGCGCGCCGCCATCGGCGATTACGACGAAGCCAGTGACAAGCTCACCCTCTACACCTCGTCCCAGGGCACCCATGGCATCCGGAACACGATTGCCGACAACATCCTGAAGATCGACAAGGAAAAGCTGCGCGTCATCACCGGCGATGTGGGCGGCGGCTTCGGCATGAAGATCTTCACCCATCCCGAACAGCCGATGGCGGTCTGGGCGGCGAAGAAGGTCAAGCGCCCGGTGCGCTGGACCTCGGATCGCAGCGAAGGCTTCATGTCCGACATCCAGGGCCGGGACCATGTGACCAAGGCAGAGGTCGCCTGCGACGACAAGGGCAAGTTCCTCGCCCTGCGCGTCACGACCTACGCCAATCTGGGGGCCTATCTCTCGCATTTTGGCACCTTCATCCCGACCGAAGCCGGCACGGCCATGCTGAACGGCCTGTATGCCTTCCCGGCTGTCTGGGCCAATGTAAAAGGCATCCTGACCAACACCGTGCCGACCGATGCCTATCGTGGAGCCGGTCGCCCGGAAGCGATCTACTGCATCGAACGGCTGGTCGACAAATGCGCCCGCGAACTGGGCCTCGCGCCCGACGAATTGCGCCGTCGCAACTTCATCCAGCCCGAGCAGCTGCCCTACAAGACGGCCTTCGGCGAGACCTATGACAGCGGCAATTTCACCGCCATCATGGAAGCCGGCATGAAGCGCGCTGACTGGGCCGGGTTCCCCGCCCGCAAGGCCGACAGTGCCAAGCGCGGCATGCTGCGTGGTATCGGCATGGCGACCTATGTCGAGAAATGCGGCGGCGGCAATCCCGAAGTCGCCGACGTGCGCATCGACCCGGACAACGAGACCATCACCTTCTATATCGGAACCATGTCCAACGGTCAGGGCCACGATACGTCTTACAAGCAGATCATGTCCGACCGGCTGGGCATCGACACCGACAAGATGACGATGGTGCAGGGCGACAGCGACGTCGTGCCGCCGGGGATGACCGGTGGTTCACGCTCGGTCACCGTGGGCGGTGTTGCCGTCTCCAAGGCGTCGGAAGCCATCAAGGAAAAGGGCAAGGCGATTTCGGCCCATATGATGGAAACCGCCGAAGCCGATATCGAGTATGCGGACGGCACCTTCCGGGTGGCCGGCACGGACCGGTCCCTCTCGCTGTTCGAAGTGGCCAAGGCTGCTCAGGACCCGGCCAACCTGCCCGAGGGCATGGAGCCCGGCCTCGACTCCAAAGCAAGCCATCAGCCCGATGCGCCGACCTTCCCGAACGGCTGCCACATCTGCGAGATGGAGATCGATCCGCAGACCGGCATCCCGGAGATCATGCGCTACACGGTCGTCGATGATTTCGGCGACACCATCAACCCGATGCTGATCGAAGGACAGGTCCATGGGGGCATTGTGCAGGGCGTCGGTCAGGCCCTTCACGAACACACAGTCTATGACGAAGATTCGGGCCAGCTCGTATCCGGCTCGTTCATTGACTATCGCCTGCCCCGTGCGGCTGATGTTCCGAACTTCGACTTTTCCATGCGGAACGAGAAGTGCACAACCAACCCGCTCGGCATCAAGGGGACCGGTGAAGCCGGTGCCATCGGTGCGCCGGCAGCGACGATCAGCGCCATTGTCGATGCTCTTTCGGATGGCGGTGCCCTTCACGATGTCGACATGCCCGCAACCCCGGATGTGATCTGGGCGCTTGCCAACCAGCAGATGGCCGCCGAATAGGCACCGGCTGCCCGAACCGGGGAGAAACCCGATCGACACCGTATCCCTGATACCGGCGGTGCGTGACCTCGCCTATGCGGCGGGGGACGCCATCATGGCGGTCTATCGCACCGATTTCGACAGCAAGCGCAAGGATGACGGCTCGCCGGTCACCCTGGCCGATACGGCCGCCGAAGCGGTGATCCTGCCGGGCCTGCGCGCGCTTACGCCCGACATTCCCGTAATCTCAGAGGAGGAGCACTCCTCTGGCGACAGCCCCGAGGCGGCGGGCAACCGGTTCTGGCTGGTGGACCCGCTCGACGGCACGCGCGAGTTTCTCAAGCGCAATGACGAGTTCACCGTGAATATCGGCCTGGTCGAGAACAACATCCCGATCTTTGGCGTGCTTTACGCCCCGGCGCTCGACCTGATGTATGCGGGCACCCTGAATGGCGGGGCCACCCTGATCGAGAACGGCCAGCCCGAGCGCGCGATTTCCTGCCGGACCGTCCCCGAGGACGGCCTCGATGTGCTTGTCAGCCGCTCCCACTCCCGCAGCGAGAAGCTGGAAGACTATCTGGACGGCAAAACCGTCCGCAATCGGATCCCGCAGGGCAGCGCGCTGAAATTCGGGCGGCTGGCCGAAGGCGTGGCGGATATCTATCCCCGCTTCGGCCCGACCTGCGAATGGGACACCGGTGCCGGCCACGCCATCGTTCTGGCCGCCGGGGGATCGCTGACCCGGATGGATGGTGGCGTTTTCGACTATGGCAAAAAACCGAGTTACCTGAACCCGGGCTTTGTCGCCTTCGGGCGGCGCTAGGTTCGCTTTCCCGAGCCTCCACATTTCGTCACCCCCGCGAAGGCCAGGGGTTCATGGACACCGGCGACTGTCTGGTCTGGTACCGGCGTTTATGGATGCCCGCCTGCGCGGGCATGACGGGAACACGCAAACCGACCCTATAGACCCTTCGGTTCCGCTACGGCATACAGGCCGCATGAGCGATAACGCCAACATCCTGCCCGCAAGCGATCAGAACCTCGACGCGGCCGCGGCGCATCTGTGCACCGGCGGGTTGGTCGCGTTCCCGACCGAGACGGTCTACGGGCTTGGTGCCGACGCCCGCAACGACACGGCCGTCGCGCGGATTTTCGCCGCCAAGAACCGGCCGAGCTTCAATCCGCTGATCGTGCATGTTCTGGACCTGCAAAGCGCAGCAGCCTTCGGCCATATGGACGCACGGGCCGAAAAGCTGGCGGCGGCCTTCTGGCCCGGACCACTGAGTTTCGTGGTACCGCGGCGCGCAGAGAGCGGCTTGTCGCTTCTCGTCAGCGCCGGGCTCGACACGGTCGCCCTGCGCGCACCCGCCCACCCCCTCGCCCGTGATCTTCTCGCCCGTTTCGGTGGTCCGATTGCCGCGCCGAGCGCGAATGCCGCTGGGGAGGTCAGCCCGACCACCGCCGCGCATGTGGCCCGCTCGCTCGGGAGCAATATCGACCTTATCCTCGATGGCGGGGCCTGCGCCGTCGGGCTTGAATCCACGGTCATTGATCTGTGCAGCGACCGCCCGGCGCTTTTGCGCCACGGCGCAATCACGCTGGAGCAACTCGAAGGAGCACTTGGTGCCGTGGACGACGCCACCCGGCCCACCGACGGTCAGGCCCCGCGTTCCCCGGGGCAGATCGCCCGGCACTATGCCCCCTCGATTCCTGTGCGCCTGAACGCGGACATGGCCGCGCCGGACGAAATACTTCTGGGATTTGGGCCCTCATGTCCGGCGACCGCCGAAAATCTGAGCCGGACCGGCGACCTGACGGAAGCCGCCGCGAACCTGTTCGCCGCCCTGCGCGCGCTCGACCGGCCCGAATATCGCGCCATCGCCGTGATGCCGATCCCCGGGACCGGCCTCGGCCGTGCGATCAATGATCGTCTGCGCCGCGCCGCCGAAGCCCATAACGTGTAGAACACAATGCCCGGCGTGGTTGCCGCCGAACACATCCCGGTCTAGATTTTTCATCATGAACGCACACGCCCAAACAGACACGAACATCCTGCCCGACGGCTTTCTCAAACGTCTGGAAGATATCGTTGGCCCCGCCGGTCTGATCACCGACCCGGCAGACATGGAGACCTATCTCGAAGAACAACGCGGATTGTTTCGCGGCGTGACGCCCTGCGTGGTCCGGCCAGCCTCCACCGATGAGGTTTCCCGGGTTCTGGCCGCCTGTTACGACGCGGGTGTCGCCATCGTCCCCCAGGGCGGCAACACCGGGCTGTGCGGCGGCGCGGTCGCAGCGGGCGAAGTCATTGTCAGCCTGTCACGCATGAACAAGGTCCGCGCGGTCGACCCGGTCAACTTCACCATGACGGTCGATGCGGGCTGTGTGCTGGCCGATCTGCAACAGGTGGCCCATGACCATGACCGGCTGTTCCCGCTGAGCCTCGGGGCCGAAGGGTCGTGCCAGATCGGCGGCAACCTCTCGACCAATGCCGGGGGCACCGCCGTGCTGCGCTACGGCAATGCGCGTGAACTGACGCTGGGTCTGGAAGTCGTCCTCCCCGACGGGCGCATCTGGGACAGCCTGACCGGGCTGCGCAAGAACAACACCGGCTATGACCTCAAGCAGCTATTCATCGGGGCCGAAGGCTCGCTCGGGATCATCACCGGGGCGGTGGTGAAGATGTTCCCCAAGCCGGTCTCGCGCCACACCGCGTTTGTGGCGCTGAAGGATCTCGACAGCGTCCTCGACGTGCTCGGCCGCGCCCGGGCGGCCAGCGCCGATACGGTCTCGGGGTTCGAGCTGATCCCGCGCATCGCCATCGACATCTCCGTGCGCCATATCGAGGGCAGCATTGATTTCCTCGAAGCGCGGCATGACTGGTACGCGCTGATCGAGTTCGAAAGCAGCGACCGGAATTCCGGGCTGGGCGAGGCGATGGAATCCTTCCTGGAATCCGCCTTTGAAGACGGGCTGGTGGTGGATGCGGTGATTGCCCAGTCGGAAAGCCAGCGCGACCAGATGTGGTTCCTGCGTGAAGCCATGGTGCTGGCGCAGAAACCTGCCGGTGCCAGCATCAAGAACGACGTCTCGGTGCCGATCTCGTCCGTGCCCGAGTTCATCCGGCAGGCCAACGCCGCCGTCACAAGGGCCTGTCCGGGCATCCAGCCCGTGGCCTTCGGGCATGTGGGCGACGGCAATGTGCACTACAACCTGACCCAGCCCGAAGGCGCCGACGGGGCTGAATTCCTCGCCCGCTGGGACGAGATCTGCCACATCGTCCATGACGTCGTGGACAGCATGCGCGGCAGCTTTTCCGCCGAGCACGGTATCGGCAAGATCAAGGTCGCCGAACTCGCCGCCCACAAGGCCGGGGTCGAGCTCGACATGATGCACGGCATCAAGGCGATGCTGGACCCGAAGGGACTGATGAACCCGGGCAAGGTGCTGGAATAGGCTCTTTGTCACAGTTCAGCCTGTTGGCCGCGCCTTACGCTAACTCCGCGTCATGCCCGCGCAGGCGGGCATCCATTGCCGCCGAACCCCGACCCGGCAAACGCCGGTGTTCATGGGCTCCCGCCTTCGCGGGAGCGACGAACCGGAGGATGTGTGCGGCTTTGCTTTCACCCCGCGTCTTGCCTGCGCAGGAACCATGATCTTCAGATACGCGCCTGCCCGGACTTGATCCGGGTATCTCGTCTCGGTCGTCGGTGTGATGCTCGGATCAAGTCCGGGCATGACGATGGGAAGTGCGACGCCGAACGAAACCGGCATTGGCGAATATCGTCCCGGCCCATGAACACATTGTCGGCACCTGTTGGCCTACCTGTCCAATGCCCGCTATAAATCGGGAGCGTTTCTGGAACACCAACGAAGGCCTCCGTGATGTCTGACTACAACGCCCCCGTGCAGGACATGCAGTTCATTCTGGAGAACCTGTGTGACATGGAGGGCCTTCGGGAACTTCCGGTCTTCAGCGAGACCACCGAAGACCTCGTCGAAGCAATCCTGACGGAATCTGCCCGCTTCACCCGCGATGTGGTGGCCCCCCTGAACCAGACCGGCGACCAGCAGGGCTCCGTCCTGAAGGATGGCGCCGTGAAGACCCCGGACGGATTCAAGGAAGCCTATGCGAGCTTCGTCGAAGGTGGGTGGAATGGCACGCCCTTCGAGCCCGAACATGGCGGCATGGGCCTGCCCTGGACGATCACCACAGCACTGCAGGAGATGTGGCAGTCGGCCAACCTCTCATGGTCGCTGTGCCCCTTGCTGACCATCGGCGCCATCGAATCCGTCATCGCCCACGGCACCGACGCGCTGAAGGACAAGTTCCTCGCCAAGCTGGTCTCGGGGGAATGGACCGGCACCATGAACCTGACCGAGCCCCAGGCGGGGACCGATCTCAGCCTGCTGAAATCCCGCGCCGAGCGCGAAGGCGACCATTACCGGATCAAGGGCACGAAGATTTTCATCACCTATGGTGAGCAGGATTTCACGGACAACATCATTCACCTGGTGCTCGCGCGCCTGCCCGACGCGCCGCCGGGGGTGAAGGGCATCAGCCTGTTCCTGGTGCCGAAGTTCCTGGTCAACGACGATGGCTCGCTGGGTGAACGCAACGATGCCTACGCCATCGGTCTCGAACACAAGCTGGGCATCCATGCCAGCCCGACCTGCGTCATGTCCTATGGCGAGAATGGCGCGGGTGCCATCGGCTATCTGATCGGCGATGAACATGATGGCCTGCGCTGCATGTTCACGATGATGAACAATGCCCGCCTGAATGTCGGCTTGCAGGGTGTGGCTGTGGCCGAACGCGCCTACCAGCACGCCGTCGCCTATGCGCGCGACCGCGTTCAGTCCGCCCCGGTGGATGGCGGCAGGGACTCCGTCACCATCATCAACCATCCCGATGTGCGCCGTATGCTGATGTCCATGCGCGCCCAGACCGAGGCCATGCGGGCGCTGGCTTACTATACGAACTCTGCGCTTGATCGCTCCCGCCATCATAGGGACGCCGAAACCCGTGGCTACAACGCGCGCCGCACGGATTTGCTGACCCCTGTGGTCAAGGCCTGGTGCACCGATCTGGGTGTCGATATCGCCTCGACCGGGGTGCAGATGCATGGCGGCATGGGCTTCATCGAGGAAACCGGGGCCGCCCAATACTACCGGGACGCGCGCATTGCCCCGATTTATGAGGGCACCAACGGCATTCAGGCGATCGACCTGCTGGGCCGGAAACTGCTCCGCGATGGCGGGGCCGCCATGGAAGAACTGCTCGACGAGATCGACCAGCTTCCCGATTCCGACGATCCGGAAATCGCCGACATGCTCACGGCGCAAAAGCACGCCAACACCGCCCTGCGACGCGCGACCGAATGGATGCTCGATCCGGCCAACAACGATGTGAACCGGAAATTCGCCGGCGCCCACGCCTTCCTGCATCTGGCCGGCACGGTCGTCGGTGGCTGGCTGATGACCCGCGCTGCACTCGCGGCGGCAAGTGGCCAGACCACCGGCACAAGCCCGGAATTCCTCAATTCCAAGCGGATCACGGCGCGGTTTTATGCCGACCACATCCTGCCCCGCGCCAATATGCACCTTGAGACAATCACCCGTGGCGGGGATTCGGTGATGGCGCTGGCGGAAGACGCTTTTTAGGAAAGCTCTTCCCCTGTGATGCGCGTCACATCGCCACGCAAGGAACCCGGGTAAAAAGACTGCATTGCTCTCTTACCCAGAAAGCAAGCCTCCCTCAGGGGCGGTGACGGGAAGAGTTTCTGTCGCCGCCCCACCCCCTTCTGACGATTTTCCATTGAATCCCGACCAGGTCGTCCCAATTAGGGAAGTCTGCGCGGAAGACGGCCATGCAATTCTTTGTTGCACCGCCGCATTTTTTCCTTACAAAGCGCTGTTCCGATAATCGCGTTCAGGAGTTCCCATGGTATGGCAAATCAAGCAACGGCGGTCCTAGAAACACCCGCCCTCACCGACTACTTCATTCATGAAAACGGCGTGTCCTTTGCTGGTCGCCATCTGCTTGTCGATCTATGGGACGCCGGGCAACTCACCGATATCGATTACATCGAGAACACGCTGCGTCAGGCCGCCGAGGCCGCAGGCGCGACAGTGCTGAGTGTTCACCTGCATCAGTTCTCGGATTCAGGCGGTGTTTCCGGTGTGGCGATCCTCTCGGAGAGCCATATCTCGATCCACACCTGGCCCGAACGCGACTATGCCGCACTGGATGTCTTCATGTGCGGGTCCTGCAATCCCCACAATGCCCTGCCGATCCTCAAGGCCGCTTTCAACGCCGGAAGCGTGACCGTCAATGAGACGCGCCGGGGCGTGGTGGCTTGAGCGGCAAGGCCGCCGACTGGGCGTGGTTTGACGAAGCGCTCGGGGTCGGGCTCCAGCTGGGTCTGGAAGTCGAATCCGTCCTGTTCCGCGAAACGACCGAACATCAGGATCTGGTGATCTACCAGACCGCCCAGTGGGGCCGTGTCATGGCGCTGGACGGCATCATGCAGGTCTGCGAGCGGGACGAATTCATCTATCACGAGATGCTGACCCATGTTCCGATGCTGGCCCATGGCGCCGCGCGCGAGGTCTGCATCATCGGCGGCGGCGATGGCGGCATGCTGCGCGAGGCGCTGCGGCACCCCGTTGACCGGGTCACCATGATCGAGATCGACGATTCCGTGGTCGAACTCAGCAAGACATGGCTGCCAAGCATTTCGGCCGGTGCGTTTGATGACCCACGCGGCGACCTCGTGATCGCGGATGGCTCGCGCTTCATGGCCGAGACGGACCGCAGCTTTGACGTCATCATCG
>JAURLR010000101.1 GCA_030831135.1 Alphaproteobacteria bacterium | reverse complement strand
CATTTCATCGTCCACGCCCGAAAGGCCTGGCTCGACGGGTTGAGCCCGCGCGAAAACCGTGAGGTGCCGCCGCTCCACTACGATCTGGTCTATCGCCTGAAGGCCGAAAGGCCTGATCTGCACATCACGATCAATGGTGGGATCGAGACGCTCGATGCCGCCGCTTCACATCTCGACCATGTGGACGGTGTGATGCTGGGCCGCGCGGCCTATCAGAACCCTTATGTGCTGGCCGGTGTTGATCAGAAGTTCTACGACGATGGGGCACCCGTGCGGAGCCGTCATGAGATCGTGGCGGCATTCCTGCCCTATATCGAACGGGAAATCGCGGCTGGCACCCACCTGATCGGAATCACCCGGCACATCCTCGGCCTGTTCAACGGTCTGCCGGGCGCCCGCGCGTGGCGGCGCTATCTGTCCGAGAACGCCCCGGGTTTCGACGGCACGCCGGGCGAGGCGGTGACGCTGGTGCAGACGGCCGCGGAGTTTGTCCGGGAAGACCACGACAGCGCGGCAGCCTGAGCTAGATATAGCCGCCGACAAGGGTTGTTTCGTCACCGCCCAGACCCCGCTTGAAACGCGCAACACCGGGGGCATCCACATTGATGCCACCAAGGTCGAACCACGCCACGCCCTCGGCCTTGAGTCGTTGTACGGCCTCCCAGAGCAGGACATGGGTCGCGCGGGTCTCACGGCCCTTCTCGCCGGTCCAGCCGACCAGATAGGTGGCGGTGCTGCCATGGCGTGCCAGCAACAGGCCGGAGACCGCTTCGCCCTCGGCCTCTGCGACGAGCAGGCGAAGACCGGCGGTTTCGTTGGCATGTTGCTTGAGCGCTTCGAGAAGCCCGGCAGATGCCCCCCGGAAGCCGCCAACGTCCATGTGTTCGGTGTGATGTCCGGTCAGCCAGTCCAGCCGCGTGCAATCCCTGTCATCAATGATGGTCAGTCCGGCGCGTTCGCCCTGTACCAGACTGTTGCGCCAGTTCTGGCGTTGCCCGGCGCGTAAATCGTCCAGTGACGGCGCAAGATCAAGCCAGATGGTCTGATAGCCATCCGTGATCCGCTTGAAGCCGGCCTCAACCAGTTGTGCATGATGAGCAGGCGTGTCGGTCAGTTCGGGATGAAAAGTCACCGGGCGTGCATTGCGCAGGCGATAGCGCTTGCGGAGCAGGGCTAGGGCAAGAGTCTGCATCTCGCCGGGGATTTCGTCGTGGACCCACAAGGGGCCGCGATAAATCGTCTGGCTGCCGGGAGTACCCAGCACAGGCTTGCCGTGGGCGACGACCAGCCCGATCGGCTTGTTGTCGAACCGGATCACGCCCAGATCGGCTTTTATGCCCTGAAGTTGGTGCAGCGCCAGCGCATAGGTCGAGGACTGGGTCAGGCTGGGCCGCTTGCAGGCGGCATACATGTCATCCCATTGGGTGCGGCTGTGCCGGTTCCAGGAGATGCGAAACGGGTTGAGATCGGACATGGATTACCGCTCACGCCTTACGGGCGATCCCGGTGTGCCAGCACGGTGTGCAGGTCACCATGATGGGTTTCGAGCAGCGCCTTGGCGTCTTGCAGGGTGAACCCCTGGGCTACGAGGATCGCCGGCTTGACGCGATAATCGGTTGTCTCAAGGGCGGCGCGCGCTGTCTCGGAATCGGTGTCGGACCCGGCTGCGACGATCCGCACCGCGCGCTCACGCAGCTTGGCGTTTGAGGGAATCACATCGACCATCATGCCGCGATAGACCCGGCCGAGCCGGATCATTGTCAGGGTCGAAAACAGGTTCAGCGCGACCTTCTGAGCTGTCCCCGCCGTCATGCGCGTGGACCCGCCGACCGGTTCGGGTCCGGATTCGAGCAGGATCGGGTGGTCGACCGACTGCAGCAGTGGGGCGCCGGCATTGTTGGCAATTCCGATGGTCAGCGCCCCGGCCGTTCGTGCGGCGTTGATGGCGGCAATGGCATAGGGCGTCACGCCGCTTGCCGAGAGCGCAATACACACATCCCCTTCGCGCAAGGCCAGCGCACGGGAATCGGCCATCGCCTGATCGACATTGTCCTCGGCACCTTCCTGGGTGCGTGTCAGGGCGGCAGGCCCGCCGGCAATCAGATAGGCGAGTCGTGCTTCGGGCCAGCCAAAGGTGGGGACGAGTTCGACCCCGTCCTGCACGCCGAGGCGTGCCGAGGTCCCGGCACCGGCATAAACCAGCCGCCCGGACGGGTTGTCCCGGAGACGCGTGGCGGCCTCGTCGGCTGCCGCGGCCAGAGCCGGAAGTGCGGGCTTGAGCGAGGCAAGTCCGTGCGCCTGCGCGTCCAGAATCGCGGTCAGGATATCCGCGCTCGCCCGGGTCTCCAGGTCGCGATAGGTGTCGGAAAATTCTTCGGTCTTGCGCATGGGGCCTGTTGGCTGCGATCAACGCTTTTGAATAACACACGCGCCCGCGCCGTCCTTGTCGGAAACGACGATTTTCTGCGCACTCGTGTAGAATATCGGTGAAACCCCAGTGGAAGTTCGAACATCAATGGATTCTCGCTTGTTCTGTTGCGTCGATGGTGGCGCCAGTAACACCCGTGTGGCGCTGTATGACGCCGCCGGGCAGCGCCTCGGCCTGTCAGTCGGCGGACCGACCAGTCTGACGATCCGCGGTGCGGAAGCGTGGCGGGAAATCCTGTCGGTGTTCGAAAACCTCGCCCGTGCGGTTTCGCTGGAAGGCTCCGATCTGACGGGAATCCATTTCGGGATCGGTCTCGCCGGGGCCAACAACACCGCCCAGCGTGACCTGTTCATGGCGGCAGCACCCCCGGTGGGGGCATTGCGGGTCTCAACCGATGCCTATATCGCCGCGCTGGGCGCGCATGCCGGTGCGCCCGGCGCCGTGGTCATCGTCGGGACGGGAAGTGTGGGCTACCGTATCGAGGCGGCCGGGCGTAGTCGTCTGGTCGGTGGCTGGGGGTTTCAGGTGGGAGATGAGGGCAGCGGGGCCTGGATCGGGCGGCAGGCGATCATGCAGACCGTCCGTGTGCTGGATGCCCGCCATCGCGGGCGGACAACGGAGATGCACCGGGCAGTCGCGGCGCGTTGCGGGGCAAGCCGCAACGACATGCTGGCGTGGCTCTGGAAAGCCGAGCCCGCGCAGTTCGCCGGATTGGCACCGCTGGTTCTCGAATGTGCCGGGGACGGCGATACGGCAGCGCTGGCCATCATCACCGAAGCGGGGCGTGAAATCGACGCGCTGGCCGAAGCGCTGGACCCGGGGCGCAATGTGCCGCTTGCCCTTGTGGGCGGTCTGGCCGAGCCTCTCGATCCGTTCCTGCCGGACCGCTTGCGCAAATGGGTGCGGCCCGCGCAGGATGATCCCATCCACGGCGCGCTGATGCTCGCAAAAGGCCGGGCGCCGGACGAAACGATTGTGTGGCAGAACCGATGAGTGAAGATCAACGCGTTGGCCGAATTCTGACCCCGAATGGCTGGGTTGCCGGGCGTATCGTGTTCGACACCCATGTTCTTGCCATCGAGGCGGGTGCTGTGGCGTCGGGCGCGCCACGTATCATTCCCGGTTTCGTCGACCTCCACGTGCCCGGGGGCGGTGGTGCCGATGTCATGCAGGGCGCCGGTGCTGTCCGGACCGCCGCACGGCTGCATGCGGGACATGGCACCACGTCGTTTCTCCCCGCCACGATCACGGCCCCGGAAACCGATCTGAGAGCCGCGCTGGCAGGAATCGGTGCCGTCCAGCGCGAACGCCAGTCTGGCGAAGCACGGGTGCTGGGCGCCCATATGGAAGGCCCGTTCATCAACGCAGGCCGTCTGGGCGCACAGCCACCTTTTGCACGCACACCTGACGCCGAATTCATTGCCGAGATCTGCGCGGAAGAAGTGGTGAAGCTCGTCACTCTGGCCCCGGAAATCGAGGGCGGTATGGACGCCATCGCACAGATCGCGGCGGCCGGTATTGCCGTCCAGATCGGTCATTCGGACGCCGATTATGAGACCACTTGTGCAGCGCTGAATGCCGGCGCGCGCGGGTTCACCCATCTGTTCAATGCCATGTCAGCGTTGCACCACCGCGCGCCCGGTGTCGTCGGGGCGGCACTTGCGCATGCGGAATATGCAGCAATCATCCCCGCCGGCGTGCATGTGGCCGATGGCGCGCTGCGCGCGGCGCTGCGGGCGATCCCGAAACTTTTCATGGTGACCGACGCGACGGCAGCCGCAGGCATGCCCGACGGGGAATACCCGCTGGGCAGCCACATGGTCCGCAAGCGCGGGGACAGCGTCTTTCTGGGCGATGAGACGCTGGCCGGAAGTGCCCTGACCATGGATGCCGCCTTTGCGCGATTGCTGGCGCTGGGTTTGCAGATCGAGGATGTCAGCCGGCGGGTGTCGACCTATCCGGCAGACTTTATCGGTCGCCTCGACCGGGGGCGTATCGCGCCAGAATGCTGGGCCGATTTCGTCATTCTGGACGGCAACCAGAATATCGCGGAAGTCGTCGTGGAAGGCCAAGCGATCTGATCTAGTGCCAGGCGGCGATGATCTCTCCCGCGCTCCGGCCCTGATCGAGTTTCTCGCGCAGGTCCGATCGTCCGAACAACGTGTCGATGGCGCCGCCCGGGCTTCCATCGTGTCCGGGCAGCCACATGAAGTCGGGGTGGTGATCGCGCAGCCATGCCAGCAGGTGAACCCCCAGGCTTAGCGGAGCGTGGTGTTGCGCCTTGACCGGCCAGACGGTCACGCCGGGAAGCGGGATGCCCGCGTG
>JAURLR010000100.1 GCA_030831135.1 Alphaproteobacteria bacterium | reverse complement strand
GGCCGACAAGGGCGTTGGCGGCGTTGTGCGGGTCCTTTGCCAGGGATTCGCCGCCCGCCCAACTCGTGGCGCGCACACAATAGCTGTCCTCACGAAAGGTGACGGCAATATCGGGGGTGACATCATTGTCGACGCGCCGGAACGGCCAGCGGGGCAGGAAAAGCCCGATCGCCCATGCGAGGTCATCGGGGGCTGTTTCAACAGCAAGCCGGACATGGATATCACGGCCGCGTCCGGCGAAGGCCAGGCACTGTGATCCATCGATTTCGGAGGACGTATTCGGCGTCACTCGCGTGGCGCGTGCTTTGCCAGGATCCGCTGCAGCGTGCGCCGGTGCATATTCAGGCGACGTGCGGTTTCCGAAACATTGCGATCACACTGCTCATAAACGCGCTGGATATGCTCCCAACGCACCCGATCCGCCGACATCGGCCGCTCGGGAGGCGGCGGCAGGGATTCGCCGTCCGACAGCAATGCTGCGGCAACCTGATCGGCATCGGCCGGCTTGGGCAGGTAATCCAGCGCACCGGCTTTGACGGCGGCCACCGCCGTCGCGATATTTCCGTAACCGGTCAGAACGATAATACGCGCATCGGGACGGGCCTCGCGCAGGGCCTCGACCACCTCAAGCCCGCTGCCGTCATCAAGGCGCAGGTCGATCACCGCATATTTGGGCGGATTGGCCACGACCGAACGCTTTCCATCCGCGACGGATTCCGCCACTTCTGCCGTGAAGCCACGCCGCTCCATCGCCTTGGCCAGCTGATTGCGAAGGTTTGCTTCGTCATCAACGATCAGAAGCGATGTATCGCCGGATACGAGAGGAACCTGTTCTTCAACTTGCGTCATGGTTTTCACCTAACCCTTTGCGCGCGCGACCTCAAGCGCATCCCGGCGCCAGACGATCACCACTTCGGCACCCGTAACACGTGCGGCATCCCGGATGTTCGAAAACCGTATCCGCGCCCCCGTCCGCTCCAACAGCGTTTGCGCGATGAAAATCCCCAGACCGAGATGCCCATCGCCCCTGTTGGATATATAGGGTTCGCCGACCCGATCCAAAACCCCCGGCGGAAAACCGCGGCCATCATCACGAACTTCGACCCGTGCCTGGTTTTCATCCCAGGACACTTCCACTGAAACTGCCCTTTGTCCGAACTGAACAGCGTTTTGGATCACATTTCCCAGACCATGCAGAAATTCGGGGCTCCGGGGCACGACCGGTTCCGGACTGTCATCCAGGGCGGCCGCCACCACATTCAGGGCAATTCCCTCGCTGCGATAGCGCGTTGCCGCAGCTGCCACCACATCGGACAGGAGGCCGGTTGCAAAGGGATCATCGGGGTCGGATTGTTCAGGCGCGCGGCCGATCTCGGTCAGGATGTCACGGCATCGATCCACCTCCACCTGCAGGATACGAAGGTCATCGGCAAACGGGGTGTCGGCGGGCATTTCCCGCGACAATTCCTTGACCGTCACGGCGATGGTTGCCAGCGGGCTACCAAGTTCATGGGCCGCCGCCGCCGCCAGACCGCCAACGGCAGACAATTGCTGTTCGCGGGCGAGCGCAAGCTGAGTGGCCGTGAGCGCATCGGACATCCGCCGCCCTTCCCCCGCGACACTGCCGATATAGCCGGCCATGAACAGCGTCCCGACAACCACGGCGGACCAGAGACCCGCGATATAAAGAGCCGGCAGGCGCCAGTCCGGTTCGTACCAGGGCAGCGGGAAATGCTCGAAGGCCAGAAATGTGGCCACAATCACAACCAGAAAACTCAAAACCGCCGTCGCGGTGCGGCTGAGAATCGTGGCGGATATGGTGACCGGCCCGAGGAAGAGAAGCGCGAACGGGTTTTCCAAGCCGCCGGTGAAATACAGCAACACGGCCAGTTGCATGACGTCAAAGACCAGATAACCGGCAGCTTCCAATTCCCCGATCCGGCCCTGTGACGGCCGCCGGAACATCATCACGACATTGATCAGGACCGATGCGGCAACGGCGCCCAAGGCTGCATCTATGGGCAAGGACCAGCCCAGACCGAACTGGACAATCAACAGCGCGGCAAGCTGTCCGGCGATGGCGACCCACCGAATCCAGATGATCGTGCGCAACCGGACCTGACGCAGGCGGGCCTGTTGTCCGGCATCAATCAAGCGCCTATTTTGCAGGGGGCCACTCATATCGTCGGTCTGGGCCATGTCTTTACCGGTCTCATCATATCTTGCATTCGGAAGCCCCATGTTGCGGACCCCAACCGTCAAAGTCGAGCATCTGACCAAGCGTTTCGGAAATGTCACGGCCGTCGATGATATTTCCTTCGAGATCGCGCGCGGGAGCTGTGTCGGTTTGCTCGGCGGGAACGGCGCCGGCAAGACCACAACCATCGCCATGATCATGGGGCTGCTATTGCCCACCAGCGGACGGGTTGCGGTGCTGGGCGAAGACATGGGCGCACACCGGTTCCGCGTTCTCTCGCGCATCAACTTCTCCTCGCCCTATATGGAGCTGCCCCATCGGCTGACCATCGCGGAAAATCTGGCGATCTATGCCGAGCTTTACGAAATCCCCGATCCGAAGGCCCGGATCGCAGAGCTCGCCGAAACCTTAGATCTGGCACCATTGCTCTCGCGTCCGGCGGGCAAGATGTCCGCCGGCCAGAAAACACGGGTGGGGCTGGCGAAATCCCTGCTCAACAATCCTGAATTCCTGGCCCTCGACGAACCGACCGCAAGCCTCGACCCCGACACCGCCGACCGTATCCGCGGCTATCTGGAGACCTACCGGAGCGAAACCGGAGGCAGCATCCTGCTGGCCAGCCACAACATGGCCGAGGTCGAACGCCTATGTGACGAGGTGCTGATGATGCGGGCAGGCAAGATCGTCGACCGGGGGGCGCCGGCCGAGATGATCGGACGATATGGCCGCGACACCCTCGAAGAAGTGTTTCTCGATATTGCCCGTACACCGGGTGGCGAGAACGTCCCACCCGCGCAGGCCGCACAATGAGCCAAACACATCTGACCCCGAACCGGGCCTTCTCGCTGCGCCGCGTTTTCGCGATGGTCCGGCGTTACTGGTATCTGCTGCGCGGCTCCTGGCCCCGGATCGTCGAACTGATGTACTGGCCAACCATCCAGATGATCATGTGGGGATTCATCACGCTGCATCTGCGCGACACATCCACATGGGTCGCTGAAGCCGCCGGCGTCCTGCTGACCGGCGTCCTGCTCTGGGACATCCTGTTTCGCGGGCAGCTTGGCTACACGCTCTCTTTTCTTGAGGAGATGTATTCGCGCAATCTGGGACAATTGTTCGTCAGTCCGCTGCGCCCCATCGAGATGGTGGCCGCCCTGATGACGATCTCCCTGCTGCGCACCCTGATCGGCATCCTGCCCGCCGCCCTGCTGGCGATCCCCCTGTTTGCCTGGAACATCTTCACCATCGGCCTGCCGCTGATCGCCTTCTTCTTCCTGCTTCTGGTGATGGGCTGGGCCGTCGGCATGATCGTGACCGCGCTGCTGTTGCGGGTCGGGCTGGGCGGCGAAAGCCTTGCCTGGTTCATCATCTTCCTGCTGGTCCCGGTCAGCGCTGTCTATTACCCCGTCGATGTGCTGCCGGTCTGGCTGCAATGGGTCGCCTTCGCGATGCCCCCGGTCTATGTGTTCGAGGGCATGCGCGCGGTCCTGTTTGAAGGCATCTTCCGCTGGGACTATTTCGCCGCGGCCGTCGGGCTCAACATCGCCTATCTCGGCCTCGGTGCCACAATATTCCTGTGGAGTTTCCACGTCGCCCGCAAACGCGGATTGCTCCTCGCGGGCGGCGAATAACCCCCAACCTCATCACGAAAAGGATACGAAAATGGCAAGTGACAACCTGCACGCGCCGCGCGAACGTCTGAGCAAGAAAACCCTGTCGATGCACCACGCCATTGTCTCGCTCATGGAAGAGCTCGAGGCGGCGGACTGGTATCAGCAGCGCGCGGATGACTGCGAGGACGCCGCACTCAAGGCGATCCTGCTGCACAACATGCGCGAGGAAATCGAGCACGCGGCCATGGTTCTCGAATGGCTGCGCCGCAACAGCGACGACTTCGACAAGGAGCTCAAGGAATACCTGTTCACCGAGGGCGATATCGCCGCCATCGAGGACAAGGCCACCTCCTGAGCAGTCCCGTGCAAACCGTGATCGATGATATGCATCGAAACGACTGGGCCCAGGTCTACTCCATCTATGGGGCAGGCCTGGCGACAGGTCTGGCGGCCTTCATGACCAGCCCGCCGAAATGGGACTCCTGGAACGCGGATCATCTGGCATTCGGGCGATATGTGGCACGCGGCGCGGCGGACAGAATTCTCGGCTTTGCCGCCCTGTCACCCGTGCCCGACACGTGAGGCGCGGCCGGGGTCGCTGAGGTCAGCGTCTATGTATCTGAAAATGCACAGCGGCAGGGCATTGGTGCCGCGCTGCTGAAACACCTCATCGTCGCATCCGAAGCCGAGGGTTTCTGGATGCTGCAGGGGCAGGTGATCGCCGCGAACGCGCCCAGTCGCGCGCTTCTGACCCAAGCCGGGTTTCGCGAGGTTGGCATCCGCGAACGCTACGGCCATCTGGGTGATGTCTGGCACGATGTCGTGCTGCACGAACGCCGGAGCGCAATCACCGGCGGCCCGGGCCTGCCAACAATGACCTGCAGCTAGAGCGTGATAGTGGCCTAGCGGGCGGGCATGTCCGCCAGCTGCGCCTCAATGGCGCGGACGACCTTGTCCGCCGTGGGCGGGGTCACGGTGGAAAACCAGTTCACCAGATCGCCATCCGGCGAGATCAGGTATTTGTGGAAGTTCCAGCGTGGCTTAGAGAGCGGCCCGAACCGGGTCGCCGCCCATTTGTAGAACGGATGCGCATCGGCGCCTTTCACGTGCACCTTCTCGGTCATCGGAAAATCGATGCCGTAGTTCACTTCAC
The DNA here is from genome assembly GCA_030831135.1 of Alphaproteobacteria bacterium. Taxonomy (GTDB): domain Bacteria; phylum Pseudomonadota; class Alphaproteobacteria; order UBA6615; family UBA6615; genus JABJAG01. The sequence goes on along the minus strand of JAURLR010000100.1, from coordinate 6,170 downwards.
AGAATTCCTTGATTTCGGCTTCGGTGCCTGGTTCCTGCCCGCCGAAATCATTCGACGGCGTCGCGAGCACAACGAGACCCCGGTCCCGGTACTTCGCCCAGATATCCGCTAGGCCCGCATATTGGTTGGTGAACCCGCAATGGGAGGCGGTGTTGACAATGAGGACGGGACGGCCCGCGAAGTGCGCCAACGGCAACCGGTCGCCCTCAATGGCGACGAATTCGAAATCATGCGCGGAGGTCATGGGGTCGGGTTCCGCATCAGCCGAAACGGGTAACACCAGCAGGGCGACAATCGCGAGAACCAGCAGGACGCCGGAATATGAGGAAACGAAAACACGCATGGATTTAGAGCAGGTCTCCAGAGACGGGGTCAACGATACTTGTTACGGCAGTATTCGTGTTCCGGATTGCCGGGCCAGACAAGGGCGCGCGCTGCGGGTTTACGGATTCGTCTTCCCCGACACGCCCGCGCTGTCGAAGCTGGCCATGCCGTTGTGGCAGGCCAGCGCGGCGCGCACGATCTGGATCGCCAGCGCCGCGCCCGAGCCTTCGCCCAGCCGCATGGCCAGGGCCAGCAGCGGCACCTGGTCCAGCTTCTCGCACAGCATCCGGTGGGCCGGTTCGGCCGAGAGATGCCCGACCATGCAATGGTCGATGGCGTGTTCGTCAATCGCGTGGAGAACGGCTGCGGCCGCCGTGCAGGTGTAACCATCAAGCAGGACAGGCACCCCGGCCAGCCGCGCGGCGATGATCGCTCCGGCCATGGCCGCAATCTCGTGCCCGCCGACCGCACGCAGCACGCCCAGCGGATCACCCAGCAGCTCTGCATTCACCGCGACGCCGGTCTCGACTGCGGCGACCTTGGCCGCATAACCTTCGCCCGACACGCCCGTCCCCGGACCCACCCAGTCCTGCGCCGCACCACCATAGAGCGCGTGGCAGATCGCCGCCGCAGATGTGGTGTTGCCGATTCCCATCTCGCCCAGCGCGAGCAGTTCAACCCCTGCCTCGACGGACATCATCCCGTAGGCAACGGCCTTGGCGCAGTCGTCCTCACTGAGGGCGGGTCCTTCGGTGAAGTCAGCGGTCGGGGATTCCAGCGCCATCTCGTAAACCCGCAGATCGGCATCCGCCAGTTCGGTGAGCTGGTTCACCGCCGCACCACCGGCGACAAAATTCTGCACCATCTGTTCGGTGACCTCGGGCGGATAGGCCGAGACGCCCCGTGCCGCCACACCGTGATTGCCTGCGAACACGGCAACCCGCGCATGAGTCACGTTGGGCGGGTGGCGCCCCTGCCACATGGCCACCCACTCGGTGATTTCCTCAAGCCGTCCCAGCGCACCCGGCGGCTTGGTCAGATTGCCTTCCCGTTCGCGGGTCGCCAGCACGGCATCAATGTCCGGCGCCGGAAAGTCGGCGATGATCTTCCGGATCTCGGAAAAATCCGGTCCCTTGGTTCGACCCGCGCCGTTGGCGCCATTTCCACCTGTGTCACTCATCGCAAGATCCGCACATTCCATTTCCGAAAGACGGGCGTTGTCCTATAAGTCGGCCATGGATGCAAACACCGAAACGTCAAAGCCCTCCGTTCTGGCCCAGTTTCGACTGGCGACCGCCTTTCTGACGCGCCTGCCGGTCGAGCGCGGCTTCGCCGGAGACGACGCGCTCGATCCTGACGACGACGCAGGGGACGACGACCTCAACCCGGTGGAAACACCCGGACAGCTTGCCGCCGCCATGTGGTTGTTCCCGCTTGTCGGATTTGCGATTGGTGGCACCGGGGCCATTGTTCTGGGGCTGCTGGCCTGGGCCGGGGTGCCGGCTGCCGTTGCAGCCACATTGGCCATTGGTGCGATAATCGCGCTGACCGGCGCCCTGCACGAAGACGGACTGGCCGATATCGCCGACGGGTTTGGCGGCGGCAAGGACAAGGCCAGCAAACTGCGGATCATGCGCGACAGCAGGATCGGGACCTATGGCGTTGTTGCCGTGGCGATCGTGCTGATTGCCAAGATCACCGCTCTGTCGACCATCGCTGAATGGGACGTCGGTGCCGCTGCCGCGGTCCTGATCGCGGCCACCACCTGGAGCCGTGCGCTTTTTGCCCCCACCATGCGCTGGCTGTCTCCCGCACGCCCGGACGGGCTGGGTGCCGGGGCGGGAACCCCCAGTGAAGGCACCAGCTGGCTGGGCCTGATTCTCGCTTTCGCGCTATGCGCACTGGTTCTGCTGACCCCCGCCGGGTTCGGCGTCATCGCCATCCTTGCCGCCGGCGGGTTTGCCGCCTTCATCGTCGGCTGGATCGCCCTCAAGCAGATCGGCGGCTATACCGGGGACGTGCTCGGGGCCGGACAACAGGCCGCCGAGGCCGCAACCCTGGTCGCTGCCAGCGCCATCATTCTGGGACATTTCGCATGACAACACGTACCCGCTGGTGGTGGGTCCGCCACGCCCCCGTTCGCTCGACCGGTGGACGCATCTACGGCAATTCCGACCCTCTGGCCGATGTCAACGATCCGCCGACCTACAAGGCGCTCGCACAATTCCTGCCCAAAGACGCGCTGCTCGTTACCTCTCATCTGCAACGCACTCACCAGACCGCCAATGCCATCCGTGAAGCCGGGCTGGTCCTGCCCGACCCGCATATCGAGGAAGATTTCGCCGAACAGAATTTCGGTGAATGGCAGGGACAGAAACGCGAGGAGGTCTATGCCAGGCTTGATGCCAAGCACACCTTCTGGCTGACCCCGGCGGAAGCCCGGGCACCGGGTGGTGAAAGCTTTGTCGATCTCACGATGCGGGTGACCGCGGTCATCGACCGCCTGACCCGCGCCCATGAAGGCCGGGACATCATTGCCGTCACCCATGGCGGCACCATCCGCGCGGCCATCGGCCACGCCCTGGGACTCGATCCCGAATCAGCGCTGACCTGTCAGATCGACAATTGCTCGGTGACGCGCATCGACCGCTTCGGCCCGACCGAAAGCCATCCGGACGGAGCCTGGGCGATGTTCCACATGAACCAGATCCCGTCCATGGATTCGATCCTCGCGCCCGATCCGACGGCGATGCTGGCGCAGGTGCAGCGCTAGGACCTTCCTTTCGATCGGGCTGCGCGATCAGGCCATGGAAAACCTGATCCCAACCTGTTAGCCTTCCCCAGCGCTGAAACAGGGAAGTCCGGTGCGGAACCACCCCGTCTTGACGGGGCTTCCAAGGCCGGTGCTGCCCCCGCAACTGTAACGGCAAGGCCGCGCACAACGTCCCACTGGCAAGACTGCCGGGAAGGGTGTGCAAGGCCGGTGACCCGGAGCCAGGAAACCTCTTCAACGTGCCATATCCGCGCCATTGACCCTCGGGAGGAGGACCAGCGCCATGAACGACCAGAACGCCAGCTCAAATGATAACGCGCGCCCGGATGCACGCCTGCCGAAACTGACACTGGTTCTCGGCGGTGCCCGTTCGGGCAAGAGCGTGCATGCCGAAAGCCTGATAGCCGCCCATCTGGAAGCCGATTCAGCGACCCACCGCGCCACCTATATCGCGACAGCCGAAGCCGGGGACGGCGAGATGGCCCAGCGCATCGCCGCCCATCGCGACCGGCGCGGCGACCAGTGGCGCACCGTCGAAACCCTGCTCGGGCTGGGTGATGCCATCGCAGACGGCACCGCACATGGTGAGCCGGTTCTGGTCGATTGCCTGACGCTCTGGCTGTCCAACGTAATGCATGCCGGGCTGGACCTGCAGGCCGAAACCGAAACCCTGCGCGACGCGATCGCCCGCGCCAAAGGCCCGGTCGTGTGTGTGTCCAACGAGGTCGGGCTGGGAATCGTGCCCGCATCCCCACTGGGCCGGGAGTTCCGCGATGCTGCGGGACGCCTGAACCAGAACATCGCCGCACAGGCCGACCGGGTCGAGTTCATCGCCGCCGGACTCCCCCTCACCCTGAAGAAAGAGACATCATGAACCGTATTCCTGCCACCGTGGTGACTGGCTTTCTGGGCGCGGGCAAAACCAGCGTGATCCGGCATCTGCTGGAGAACGCGAACGGTCGCCGCATCGCCCTGATCATCAACGAGTTCGGCGATCTGGGGATTGATCGCGGTATCGTCGAAGGCTGTGCCATTCCCGGCTGCGCGGAAGAAGACGTGGTCGAGCTGGCCAATGGCTGCATCTGCTGCACGGTCGCCGATGATTTCCTGCCGACCATCACCGCTCTGCTGGATCGCGAAAACCCGCCCGAGCACATCGTCATCGAAACCTCTGGTCTGGCGCTGCCCAAGCCACTCGTCAAAGCCTTCGCCTGGCCCGAAGTGCGAGCCCGCACGACGGTCGATGGCGTGGTCACGGTGATCGACGCCGCCGCGGTGATCGATGGCCGTTTTGCCGATGACCCCGCTGCGGTTGCGGCGGCACAGGCCGCCGACCCGACCCTCGATCACGACAACCCCCTCGAAGAACTCTTCGTCGATCAGGTGAGCTGCGCCGACCTGATCATCGTCAACAAGGCGGACCTGCTTGCCGGCGATGGATCGGACATCGAGGCTGCGCTGGCACCACATCGGCGCCCGGGCGTGAAATCCATCCACGCCACCCATGGCCGGATCGACCCGGCAATCCTGCTGGGCCTGGATGCGAGTGCCGAAGACGATCTCGACACCCGGCCCAGCGTCCATGACGGAGAGGACGAACACGACCACGATGATTTCGACAGCTTCATTGTGTCGCTGGGCGATGTGGCCGACCCGGACGCGCTCGAAACCCGGCTGCTCAGCGCAGTCAGCGCGCATGATATCTATCGCATCAAGGGTTTCGTGCATGTCCCGGGCAAGGCCCGCCGGCTCGTGCTGCAGGGTGTGGGGGCACGGTTTCAGCGTTACTTCGATCGGGACTGGACCCCGGCGGAAACGCCCCGCACGGAACTCGTGGTGATCGGCAAGTCCGGCATGGACCGTGCCGCCATCGAGGCGATGATCGCCTGATGCATCTTCTCGCCGCAGCACCGGGCGCGGTCGATGACGGTTCTGAAGCGGTCGATCTTGGTCAGAGCCCCGGGGACATCATTGTCCTGACGGCGGCTGATACCGAGATCGCTGCGCTGGCAGCTGCCAACCGGCATCGGGTCGGGGGTGATGCCGGTGGCGACACCGGGGCACCGAGCCTGCGCCTCGCGAATTATCTGCGCCTCGGCCACAACATGTCCGTCGACCTCTATATCGAGACGGTCGTGCAACACGCAAAGCTGGTGGTGTGCCGCCTGCTCGGCGGGCGTGGCTACTGGCCCTACGGGGTGGACGAGATCGCAGCAGCCTGCCGTCAGGCCGGCATTCCGGTCGCCTTCCTGCCCGGCGACGACCAGCCCGATGCCGAACTGGCCGAACGGACCACGCTGGACGGCGAGGCCGCCCATCGGCTGTGGCAATATCTCGTGCATGGCGGGATCGCCAATGCGACGAACTTCCTGAACTTCGCCGGTTCGCTGATCGGCGGCCCAGGAACCGGGCGGGCAGACGGCTGGCACGAACCGGCCCCGCTGCTGCGCGCCGGCCTGTACTGGCCGGGCGAGGGCGAGGTGACCCTCGATGATTTGCGCGGCCACTGGATTGCAGGCGCACCCACGGCCGGGCTGGTTTTCTATCGGGCGCTGATGCAGGCCGCCAATCTTTCTCCGGTCGACGCCCTGATCGCCGCGCTCCGCGAACGCGGCATGAACCCGCTTCCGGTTCATGCGGCCAGCCTCAAGGACCCGCTCGCCGCTGCCATCCTGGCCGAAACCTTCGCCGCCGCACCGCCCGAGATCATCCTCAACACCACCGGGTTTGCACTTTCCGCGCCGGGGGCCGCGACAGATCGCGGGCCCTTCCGCGACACCGATGCGCCGCTGCTGCAGGTCGTCTTCGCCGGTTCCGACCGCGAATCCTGGGAGACCGGTGCCAATGGCCTCTCGGCACGCGACATCGCCATGAACGTGGCCTTGCCCGAAGTGGACGGGCGCATTCTTTCCCGCGCCGTTTCCTTCAAGGGCGCGGCCCGGCGGGATGTCGACGCCCAGACCGATATCGTGGCCTATGAAGCTGTCCCGGACCGGATCGCCTTCACCGCCGAACTGGCGCAATCCTGGACCCGGCTGCGCAGCACCGACATCGCGGACCGGCGGGTGGCAAT
>JAURLR010000099.1 GCA_030831135.1 Alphaproteobacteria bacterium | reverse complement strand
ACCATGCCGACGGCGAACGCGATGCCTGCCAGACTGATAACATTGAGCGAACGCCCGAGGGCTGCCATTGCAACGAAGGAGCCGATCACCGAGACCGGGATCGCCAGCGACACCACGAGGGTTGGTCGCCAGGAGCGCAGGAACAGCATCAGGATTGCGGCCGCCAGCAAGCCGCCGATGATGATGTTCTGCTGCACGAGGTTGATTGCGGAATTCACGTAAAGTGTCTCGTCGTAGACATTCTCGACAATCAGTCCGACATCGCGAAGCGCGCCCGTGGCCAGATCGGCGATGGTCGCATTCACCTGCTCCATCACCGCAAGCACATTTGCACCCTGTTCACGGGTCATGTTGAAGGCCATGGCACGGTCGTCGAATTTGTGCGGGAGCGCCTGCGCTTCCTTGTAGTCCAGTTCGACCACCGCGATGTCGCGCACCGTGACACGCCCGATGCGACCGTCACCCAGATCGGCATCGGATCGCAGCACAATGTCATAGACCTGATCGATATTCGTGAAGTCGCCTTCGGTACGCACGACGTAGCGGCGCTTGCCCTCATCCACGTCGCCGCCCGAAATCGAGGCGTTCTCGGCGCGCAGACGGTCCACAACATCGCTGACAGTCAGGCGGAACTGTGCCAGGCGCTCGGGGTCCACGATGATGCGCATTTCGCGCTCGGTTTCACCGAAGATGTTGACCCCGGAGATGCCGGGAATACGCTCGATCCGCTCCTGCACGACATCCTCGAGGAAGTCGCCATAGGTGATCATGTCACGATCATTGCCCTCGGCCCGGGTCAGGACGAACCACGCGATTGCATTGTCATCCGTGCCCGAGGTGCGCAGGGTCGGCTCGTCGGCTTCTTCGGGGTAGCCCGAAACCCGGTCGAGACGGTTGGCCACGAGGAGCAGCGCGCGGTCCATGTTCTGGCTGGGACTGAACTCGAGGGTGACATCCGCGCGACCGGTCTGCGCGCGGCTTTCGATCTTCCGGACGCCCTCGATGCCTCTGAGTACATCTTCCTGACGGTTCAGGATCTCACGCTCGACTTCCAGCGGCGAGGCACCGGGCCATGACGTGTCGACGATAATCACCGGTTGCCGGACATCGGGTGCCAGCTGGATCGGAATGCGCTGGAGAGCAACCCACCCGAACATGATCACCATGACGACCACCGCAATGACGGCAATCGGGCGATGGATCGCGGCCTGGATCAGGTTCATGGCGCGCTATCCCTTTTTGCGACCGTTGGCCGGCGATGCGTTCCGATCAATGATGATCAGGCGCTGGCCGGGGCGCAGGTCTTCATTCCCCCGGATCACCACCGTGTCACCGGCTTTGAGGCCGCTGCGAACAATGAAGCGATCACCCGTGCCGTCGCCGACGGTCACCGCAGTCGGCGCGGCAGCACCGTCGCGAACCACAAACACCGACATCCGGCCGTTCCGCTCGATGATGGCATCTTTCGATACGGTCACGGCGGTGCGCGCGTCACCGACAGGGATCAGGACCGTCACGCTCTGATTGTCGGCCAGGGTCTTGCCCAGACCGGCAAGGTTCGGCGTGAAGCGCACCGGCTGGGTGCGGGTGCGGGGGTTCTCGTTGGGAATAATTGCGCGCAACCGGGCCGTGGTGCTTGTACCGTCGTCGAGGCGAACGCCCACGATGGAGCCGGCTGCAAGTCCGGAGAGGCGACTGGTCGGTACATCGGCTTCGATATCGAGATCGATATCATTGATGAGGGTGACCACTGCTGTGCCGACAGAAAGATATGCGCCGACTTCAGTATGGGTCGCGCTGACGACACCCGGGAAGGGGGCCCGGATTTCTGCATCCATCAGGTCCCGTTCGGCCTGCTTGGACTGCGTTTCCGCCTGAACCAGCTGTGCGCGTGTTTCGGCAACCTGTCCGCGCTGGACGGCGACATCCTGAACCATGTCTTCGTATCGGGCCTGAGAAAAGGCCGCTGATTTCCGGATCGCTTCCAGGCGTTTGAGTTCATTCTGGCGCTTTTCGAGATCGGCGCGCGCTGCTGCAAGATTGGCGGCCTGCTGCGTGACGAGGGCGCCGTAGCGTTCGCGCTCGAGCTCAAGGCGTTGCTTGTCGAGGACGGCGAGAAGCGCGCCCTGGGCGACGCGATCCCCGACATCGACATTCATTTCGAGGACCGGGCCGCCGATCCGGGCGGCAATGGGGCCGGACTGGCGTGCCACGAAACGTCCGACGACAGGGGTCGTCTCACCAATGGCTTCTTCAGTAACCGCATCCACAATGACGTTTGCCGGTGGTCCGGAAGGCCGCCCGGAAGCGCCACCACCAAAGAATGCCTGGAGTTCCGCGCCATCAAGCGCGCCGCTTCCATCCTTGTCGATGGTCTCGAAATTGGCCGCGACCGGGCCACGTGCCTCGGATTTTTCCAGAGTGCCATTGCTGTTGGCATCAAGCGCCTTGGCCTGGGGCGAGAGTTCAACGGGTCCGTCGCCATCCGCAGCCGATGCACCGGCGGGGGCAGGGCCCGGGCCGCCCTGGAAGAAGGCCCGGATTTCCGCGCCGTCGAGGGTGCCATTTTTATCGGTGTCGATGGTATCGAAATTGGCCGCAACAGGCCCGCCGGCCTCGGACCGTTCGAGCACGCCATTGCCGTTTGCGTCACGCTCCTTGGCGATGCCGGAAAGTTCCGTGGACTGGGCAAAAGCGGAAGGCGCACCGGTCAGGAACAGAAGGCTCAGGGCTGCACATGAAAATACGGTCCGCTTAAAGTTCTGGTTCAAATCTACTCGCAACACAAATCATCTCCTGGCCTCATCGGCACCCGATGCAGATGGCAACCGGCACGTCAGAAGAACACGCCGAATTCCAAAGTCTGTCAATTCCCATACGTGGGAATCCCCGCGCGGATCGCTCACAAATGCGCCATCGGAATTTTCGTCCGGCGGGAGGGCCAAAACGCCTGTGTCGATATCTGCGGCGCGCGCTATATTGGGCCTCACTTCTGGCGCGAACGAGGCCTGCCATGTCGACCCGCTATTACTTCCATCCCGTCTGTGTTGAGCACGAGCCATCGGCGCAGCATCCGGAATCGCCGGATCGGCTGCGCAAGGTTGCCGAGGTTCTCTCGGCTGACGAATTTGCGGCTCTGGATCGCCAGACGCCGCACGAGGCCGCGCGTGCCCAGATTGCACGGGTCCATCCCGAAAGCTATGTCGACCGTGTGTTCGACCTGATCCCGGAAACCGGTTATGCGCGGATCGACGCCGATACCATCGTGTCCCCGAAATCCGGAGAGGCCGCGTTGCGGGCTGCTGGCGCGCTTGTGGATGCGGTGGATGCAGTCATGACCGGGGCGGCCGACAACGCCTTTTGTGCCATCCGCCCGCCCGGCCACCATGCCGAGGCCGAACGAGGCATGGGCTTCTGCCTGTTCAACAATGTTGCCATCGGGGCGGCCCATGCCCGGGCCGCCCATGGTGCCGAGCGGGTCGTGGTCATGGATTTCGATGTCCATCACGGCAATGGCACCCAGGCCATGTTCTGGAATGAGCCCAATCTGTTCTATGCCTCGACCCATCAATGGCCGCTCTATCCGGGTACGGGAGACAAATCGGAAACCGGGGCACACGATAACATCGTCAATGCCCCGCTTTGGGCTGGTGCCGGGTCCGAAGACTTCCGCGCGGCCATGCGCGAGGTCGTCTTGCCCGCCATGGAGAATTTCGGGCCGGATCTGGTGATGATTTCTGCCGGGTTTGACGCGCATATCCGCGATCCGCTGGCCCAGCTTGAACTCGAAACCGAGGACTTCATATGGGCGACGGATGAAATTCGCAAAATTGCCGAAAAAAAATGCGCCGGACGCCTCATTTCCACCCTCGAGGGCGGCTACGATATTCAGGCATTGGGAGAATCCACCGCGGCCCATGTGCGCGCCCTGATGGGGTAGCGCGCCATCTGGTGCAAGGGTTTGACGCCAGCCGTTCGCGCAGATACACCCACCACGTCTTAGAAATTGCGGCTGATTGGAGGAACGACACATGGCAGATGATGTATCCGGGACGGAGATTCCGTCGGATATTGCCGCGCTTTCATTTGAAGACGCGCTGGCGCAGCTGGAAGGCATTGTCCGGAGCCTGGAAGGCGGGGACAGCGCGCTCGATGACGCCATTGCGGCCTACGAACGTGGCGCGGCGCTCAAGCGCCATTGTGAATCCAAGTTGCGGCAGGCCCAGGCGCGGGTCGACAAGATTTCTCTGGGTGCCGATGGCAATCCCGAGGCCTCACCGGCAGATATCGGGTAAGGGCCCATATCGGCTTCCCGTTTCTGCCTGATCCTGTTCATGTCATCCCAGATCTACACCTCGGCCCTTGCGCAGACGGCCTCGGAATTCGACGTGGCGCTTGCCGACCTTCTGGCCAGCCAGCGCGATGATGTGCCGCGTATCTGGGATGCGATGCGCTATGCCTCGCTTGCCGGGGGCAAACGTCTGCGTCCGTTTCTGGTGCTGACCTGTGCGGAGGTGTGCGGCGGATCGCGTGAATCCGCGCTGCGGGTCGCCGCTGCGGTCGAGATGATGCACACCTACTCGCTGGTGCATGATGATCTGCCCGCGATGGACGACGACGATATGCGCCGTGGACAGCCGACCCTGCATCGCAAATTTGATGAGGCAACCGCCATCCTTGCCGGGGATGCTCTCTTGACCCTCGCCTTCGAGGTGCTGGCCGATCCTGCGACCCACCACGATGGTCAGACCCGTGCCGAGCTGGTTCTCGGGCTTGCGCGTGCCGTTGGCGCGCGGGGTATGGCGGGCGGACAGATGCTCGATCTTGAAGCGGAAATCCGGCCCGTCGATGATGAAAATCAGGTCATGCGGCTGGAATCCATGAAGACCGGTGCGCTGTTTGCGTGGTCATGCGAGGCAGGCGCTGTGGTGGCCGGGGCTGGAGAAAAGGAGCGCACGAAACTGCGGGCTTTCGGTGCTGAGTTCGGCATGGCGTTCCAGATTACCGATGACATTCTGGACGAAACCGGAAATCCGGACGAAGCGGGAAAGGCGGTCGGGAAGGACAGTGAGCGCGGGAAAGCAACGCTTGTCTCTCTGGGCGGGCTGGACGGGGCGCGTGATGCCGCATTGGATCATGCGCAAAAAGCCGTGGAAAACCTTGATTTATTTGGGGAAAAGGCTGATTTATTGCGCGCCGCGGCGACGCAGTTGATCGACCGTCGGGTATAACTGTATTCACTGATCGGGGTGGGGCCGGTCCTGAACGGGAAATTCTGTGAGCAATAGCAGCAAGACGCCTTTACTCGATACGGTCCGCATTCCTGCGGATATGCGCGATTTCACATCCGAGCAGCTCAAGCAGCTGGCCGATGAATTGCGCATGGAGACGATCGATGCCGTGTCGATCACCGGCGGCCATCTGGGCGCGGGACTGGGTGTCGTTGAGCTGACCGTCGCGCTGCATCACGTCTTCAAGGCGCCCGAGGATCGGCTGATCTGGGATGTCAGCCACCAGTGCTATCCCCACAAGATTCTGACCGGGCGACGTGACCGTATCCGGACCCTGCGCCAGGGCGGTGGATTGTCGGGCTTCACCCGCCGGGTGGAGAGCGAATACGACCCCTTCGGCGCGGCCCACAGTTCCACGTCGATCTCGGCGGGTCTGGGGATGGCCGTGGCCCGTGATCTCGCGGGTAAGGACAACAATGTGGTGGCTGTCATCGGTGACGGCTCGATGAGTGCGGGCATGGCCTATGAGGCCATGAACAACGCCGGTTCGATGGATTCGCGCCTGATCGTCGTGCTCAACGACAATGATATGTCGATTGCGCCAGCGGTGGGGGCGATGAGCGCCTATCTGTCCCGGCTGATCTCGTCAAAAAGCTATCGCTCGCTGCGCCAGATTGCCAAGGACATGGCGCATAAATTTCCCAAGAGTTTCGAGGAAACGGCGCGCCGCGCCGAGGAGCACGCCCGCGGTTTCGTGACCGGCGGCACGTTGTTCGAAGAGCTGGGCTTCTACTATATAGGGCCGATTGATGGTCACAACATCGACCATCTTCTGCCGGTTCTGAAGAACGTTCGCGACGCAAAACAGAACGTGCCGGTGCTGGTTCATGTCGTGACCCAGAAGGGCAAGGGCTTCGAATCCGACAAGGGCGGCCACGAAAAGTATCACGCGGTTTCCAAGTTCGATGTCGTCACCGGTGCACAGGTCAAGGCTAAGTCGAACGCGCCAAGCTACACGCGCGTGTTTGCCGACAGCCTGGTCAAGGAAGCCGAGAAGGACGAGAAGATCGTGGCGATCACCGCGGCGATGCCCTCGGGTACGGGCCTCGACATTTTCAGTCAGGCCTTTCCCGACCGCTGTTTCGATGTGGCGATTGCCGAGCAGCACGGCGTGACCTTCGCCGCCGGACTGGCCTCGGAAGGCTTCAAGCCGTTTACCGCCATTTATTCGACATTCCTGCAGCGTGGCTATGATCAGGTTGTTCATGACGTGGCCATCCAGAGCCTGCCAGTGCGGTTTGCCATCGACCGGGCCGGCCTTGTGGGCGCCGATGGCGCGACCCATCACGGCTCTTTTGATGTGGCCTATCTGGGCTGTCTGCCGGGCTTTGTTCTGATGGCGGCGGCGGACGAGGCCGAGCTGGTGAACATGGTTGCTACCGCCGCACAGATCGATGACCGCCCGTCGGCGTTTCGTTATCCGCGCGGCGAGGGCGTCGGCGTGGATATGCCCGCAATCGGTGTGCCGCTCGAAATCGGCAAGGGACGGGTCATTCGCGAAGGCACGACCGTGGCGTTGCTGTCCTATGGCGGACGCTTGCAGGAATGCCTCAAAGCTGCCGAAGACCTCGCCGCTCATGGCTTGAGTGCAACTGTGGCCGATGCACGTT
>JAURLR010000008.1 GCA_030831135.1 Alphaproteobacteria bacterium | reverse complement strand
CGATGCCGACACAACGCGCATCGGGATTCGTGAGTTGCGCGGCATCGAGATGGCCCGCAATGCAGGTCGCAATATCCGGGAGGGCCTGATGCGGCAGGCCGCGCATATGAGTGCGGGTCGGTTCGTGGCACAGCACCAGCGCATCGGGCTGTGCGCCGTGGACCAACCCCATGGTGACCCCGGCATAGGACGGGTGGAACAGCGAGCCCTGTCCTTCGACGAGATCCCAGTGACCGGGGTCGTTGGCAGGCGCAAGCCACTCGGTGGCCCCGGAAATGAAATCGGAGATCACGGCATCGACCGAGACCCCGCTGCCCGCAATGAATATCCCGGTTTGCCCGGTGGCGCGAAAGTCGCAATCCGCGCCGCGTGCGCTGAGTTCCTGTTCGATGGCAAGCGCGGTGTACATCTTGCCAACCGAACAATCGGTGCCGACGGCCAGCATGCGCTTGCCCGAACGCGGGGCGCCGGTCCCGATCTCGAAACGCTGATCGGAATGGCGAACGTCAAAAATCTTCCGCCCGTGTGCCTCGGCAGCCGTTTTCACCTCGGGTATTTCCGCGATCCGCGCATGCAGGCCGGACGCCACATCCATGCCGGCTTCGATCGCAGCGATGATCGTGGCGATCCAGTTCGGCCCCACCACGCCGCCGCGATTGGCGACCCCGATCACCAGCGTGCGGATTCCGGCCGCAGACGCGTCGGCAATCGTCATGTCCGGCAGACCGAGATCAGCGTGGCAGTCGGGCAGGCGCAATTGGCCAAGACACCAGTCCCGGCGCCAATGGACGATCCCATGGGCTGTCTTGGCGGCCAGCTGATCGGCCGCATCGCCCAGAAACATGAGGTATGGATTTGCAATCTGCATGGTGACGTTCCCTCATCACACCCGGTGGTTGCTGCACAGCCTGCCGGGCCGGTATTGTCCGCGCAACACAGCACGGAGTTTGATGAGCATGTTTACCACACGTCCGGAAATTCGTGGCACCCACGGAATGGTCGCATCAACCCATTATCTCGCCACCATGGCCGGCTGGCGGATGCTGGAAATCGGTGGCAACGCCTTCGACGCCGCCGTGGCAACGGGTCTCGCGCTGCAGGTGGTCCACCCCTACCAGAACGGCCCCGGGGGCGATCTTCCGATTGTCCTGCACAACGCCGCGACCGGGAAGACCGAAGTCATCTGCGGACAGGGTGTCGCCCCGCAAGCTGCAACCATTGAAGCCTTCCAGGACTTGGGTCTGGCCATGGTGCCCGGCACCGGTCTGCTTGCACCCTGTGTCCCCGGAGCGTTTGATGCCTGGATGCTGCTGCTGCGCGATTACGGCCGCTTGCCGCTGCGCGAGGTGATCACCCCGGCCATTGGTTATGCCCGCGACGGCTATGCGGTGGTACCGATGATGCAATCCATCATCGAGGGGGTCGCCGAGTTGTTCCGCACCGCGTGGCCAACCTCTGCGGCACAGTGGCTGCCCAACGGCAATGTCCCCAAGGTCGGCGACATGCATCGCACACCGGTGCTGGCCGACACCTATCAACGCCTGCTCGACGAAGCTGAATCTGCCGGGGGCGACCGCGAAGACACGATCGAGGCTGCGCGCAAGGTTTTCTACGAAGGCTTCATCGCCGAAGAGATCGACAAATTCTGCCGCGAAACCAAATGGCTGGATTCTTCGGGCGAAAAGCATGGCGGGCTTCTGACCGCCGACGACATGGCGAACTGGAACGCCACCATTGAGGCACCGGCCACTTATGACTACGCCGGATACACGGTGTGCAAGCCCAGCGTGTGGAGTCAGGGCCCGGTCTTCCTGCAGCAACTTGCCCTGCTCAAGGGGTTCGATATCGCCGGCATGGACCCGCTGGGCGCCGAGTTTGCCCACACCCAGGTCGAATGTGCCAAGCTCGCACTCGCTGATCGCGAGGCATGGTATGGCGACCCGATGGTCAATGATGTGCCGCTCGAAACCCTGCTGTCGGATGATTACAACAATGCGCGCCGCGCGCTTGTCGGCGAAACCGCCTCAACCGAGTTCATTCCGGGCTCACCGGACGGCCGCAATCCTTCGCTCGCCGAATTCGCCATCCTCGATCCCAACGTCAGGGAAGAGCTTGCCCCGGGAGCGGGCGAACCCAACGCAGCGCGGGCCGGAATCGGCGAACCGAACGCGGCCCACAACGCAGACGGCGACACGGTCCACTGCGATGCCGCAGACAGCGAAGGCAACATGGTGGCCTGTATGCCCAGCGGCGGCTGGCTGCAATCCTCCCCGACCATTCCGTCGCTGGGGTTCTGCCTCGGCACACGGGCGCAGATGTTCTGGCTCCAGGAAGGTTTCCCGACGACCCTCAAGCCGGGCATCCGTCCGCGCACAACCCTCAGCCCGACACTGGCCTTGCGCGATGGTGCACCCTATCTGGCCTTCGGGACACCCGGTGGTGACGCGCAGGATCAATGGGCGCTGAGCATGTTTCTGCGGCACATTCATCATGGCTACAACCTGCAGGAAGCCATCGACGCCCCGAACTTTCACACCGATCACCTGCCATCGAGCTTCTATCCGCGCACCTTCCAGCCCGCCGTGGTCAAGGCCGAGAGCCGGTTCCCCGCCGAAACCATCGCCGAGCTACGCCGCCGCGGTCACCTTGTGACCATGGTGGGAGACTGGGCCTCGGGCCGGATGGTGGCGGTCGGTCGCGAACATGACGGCCGCGACTGGATCCTGAAGGGCGCCGCACATCCCCGCTTCCAGGAAGCCTACGCGGTCGGCCGCTAAACGGCCCGGCCCGGCGACGTCTCATGGGCCCCGGCACATCATCCGAGAGCGAAACCCGAAGCGGCCTTCGTCACGGTCCCTACAACCGCATCTGGGCACTGTCCTGGCCCACGATCCTGTCGAACCTGACCGTCCCCATGCTGGGCGCAGTCGATACGGCGGTGATGGGACATTTGCCCGACCCGGCCTATGTCGGCGGTGTGGCGGTCGGCGCCATGATCTTTTCCTTCCTGTACTGGGGCTTCGGCTTCCTGCGCATGGGTACGACGGGATTCGTGGCGCAGGCGCGTGGCCGCAAGGATGGCGATGAAATTCGCGCCATTCTGGCTCGCGCGCTCCTCGTCGGGCTGATGGCCGCCGTCGTTCTCATGGTCGCGCAGTTTCCTCTGCGGCTGGGCGCGATGGGTCTTCTGGAGGCCGCACCGGATGTGGAATCTCTGGCCGGAAGGTATTTCGACACCCGCATCTGGGGGGCACCGGCAACCCTGGCCAACTACGCCGTGCTTGGCTGGCTGCTTGGCATGCAATATGCCCGCGCCGCGCTGGCCATCCAGATCGTCATCAATGGTCTGAATGCCACGCTTGATATCTGGTTTGTCGTGGAACTTGGCTGGGACGTCGAGGGTGTTGCACTGGCAACCGCCATTGCCCAATACACCGGCGCGTTTCTCGGACTGGCACTGATCGGCATCCGGCTGAAAAAAATTCCCGGACTCTGGTCGCGCAACCGGATCCTCGACCTTGCCGAACTGGGCGCGCTGTTCCGGGTCAGCCGTGACATTTTCCTGCGCACGCTGGCAATGATCTTCGCCTGGTCGCTGCTGACCTGGATGGGCGCGCGCCTCGGCACCACCGTTCTGGCCGCAAACGCCCTGTTGATGAACTTCCAGTCTTTCCTGGCCCACGGCCTGGACGGATTCGCCCATGCGACCTCCGCGCTGGTCGGAGAGGCTGTCGGCGCGAAAAACCGCGATGCCCTGCGCAAGACCGTGATTGCCGCCACCGTCATGGCCGCCGGGGTGGCCGTGGGGTATTCGCTGATTTACGGCCTGTTCGGTGCAAACCTGCTGGCTTTGCTGACCGATATCCCGGAATTACGCGATTTCGCGGGCGACTATCTGATCTGGATGACCCTGTCGCCTATCCTGTCGGTCTGGGCCTACCAACTGGATGGCATCTTCATCGGTGCCACCCGGGCAGCCGAGATGCGAAACGCCATGATCGTTTCGGTCGCGATCTACACCGTTTCCATGTTCACTCTTCCCGATTTGCTTGGAAATCACGGCCTTTGGGCTTCAGTCATGCTGTTCATGGTGGTGCGCGCGCTGACACTGGCCGCGTTCTATCCGCGCGTCGCGCGCATGCTGGAAGCTCCATAACAAGCCGCTGATACTACTGCGAATTATTCATTCGACAGGCTTTTTCGCCGGTTGACACGTGATCGGGGCGTGACGCATCTTCTGCCGAATGTCGGTGGGTCGGAGCTCTTGATTCCGCCGACGTTTGATTCGGACCAGAGGGTTGCAGTCTTGCAGGTTGAGAAATTCAGAAAATCGCATGTCATTGTCGCCGGAGCTGTCCTTGTCTTGCTCCCCGCAATTGCCTATCTGATCGGCATCACCCCAGCACCTCAGGATGATACACGGACGGCCACGGTTGAAACCGAAGCCACGCTGACATCCGATGCGGACATACCCCCTGTTCCTCAGGAGATTGCAGAACCCAAAGCGCCCGAACCACGGATCGAGCTGGTTGAAATCGAAAGCGGCGACAATCTGATGGATGTTCTGGTGCGCGCTGGTGCCGAACGATTTGACGCTCATGTGGCCATCCAGTCCCTGCAGGGCGTTTATGATCCACGCCGGGACCTACGAGTGGGAGACGAGTTGCAGGTGACCCTTGGTCCGGTCGGCGAAGCAGGGTCTGGCAGCGGCTACGGGGATTTTGATTCCCTGGACTACGTTCTCTCCGGCCTGAAACTTCCGATTTCCTATGACCGCGAAGTCCTCGTGGACCGTAATGAGGATGGCGGCTTTGTCGCGCGCGAAGTGATTGTGCCTCTGGAAACAGAGACTATTCGCGTGGCTGGCAATATCGATTCCAGTCTGTTCGTGAACGCTACCGAGGCCGGCGTGCCGGTCTCCGTTCTGATCGAAATGGTCCGCATTTTCAGCTTCGACGTGGATTTCCAGCGCGACATTTGGCGCGACGACAAATTCGAGGTGCTGTTTGATGTCCAGCGCAACACGCACGGGGAACCCGTGGGCAATGGTGCCATCCACTACGCCAAGCTCTCCCTGCGCGGCACGGACCTGCCGCTCTACCGCTTTGAAAACTCGCAGGGCGATATCGACTACTTCAATGAAAAAGGCGAAGGCGTTCGCAAGGCCCTCATGAAGACGCCGATTGATGGCGCACGCCTGTCGTCACGCTTCGGCAACCGGAAGCATCCGATTCTCGGCTATACACGCCTGCATGCCGGTGTGGACTTTGCCGCACCGCGCGGCACACCGATCTATGCGGCCGGTGACGGAACCATCGAACGTGCCGGACCGTTCAGCAGCTTCGGCAACTACGTCAAGATTCGCCACAACGGCACCTACTCGACCGCCTATGCCCATCTCAACGGATTTGCCCGAGGTGTCCGCAAGGGGACACGCGTGCGTCAGGGGCAGGTCATCGGCTATGTGGGAACCACCGGACGGTCCACCGGACCGCATCTGCATTATGAGATTCATCGTGACGGCAAGGCCATCAACCCTCTGGGATTGAAGCTGCCCAGCGGAGAAAAACTCAAAGGCGACAGGCTGGGGGCCTTTCTCGCGCATCGGGACATCATCGACACCAAATTTGACGGACTGGGCCAGCCCGATCTGGTTGCGAAAAACGCGAACGGTCGCGATTCCGACGCCGCGCCGCTTACGGAGTAAATTGCCGCCGCGTCGTCTGGGCCAGCGCGAGCAACTCCGCGCGTTCGCTCGTGCCGATCAGGACATATGCCAGTGGCCCGTCCTTCCACCAGAAAGCAGATACCCCGTCATAGGCGGTGAACCTGAAATCGTTCCCGCGCCCGGACTGGTCCTGTTCGATATAGATCGTGATCCGCTCACCCGCTTCGGTCTCGTACATGAACTGCGCGGCCGGTCCCGCAACGCTGGCCGGCAGCAGCCGCCCGCCGACAAGCTGATAGCCCTGTTCTGAAAGATCAGGCGCAACAAGTTCGTTCTGCAACCGCCGGGACAGCCACGCCACGAGGTGTTTCTCCTCTGTGGCATTCACTTCAACGGCATGGCGTTTCTCACCCACATAGAGGCTGTGCGCGCGCACGGCATCCCGTGTGAAGGCCGTCGTGACCGCCTCGTCCGGGGCCAGCGCCTCATTGGCAAACCACCCGCCCACCGCGCCCATCACCACGAGTGTGACCATCGCCGCCATGCGCCAGACCGGGCCGACACCTGTGGCCTGTGCGGCACCGATGTTCCGGAATCGCGCGGGTACAGGACGGTCCAGAAGGCCGTCAAAGGCCTGCTGCACAGTAACGCGCTGCGCCCGCAGATCGGCAACCCGCGCCGCAGCGTCCGGGTTCAAAACCAGCCAGTTCTCGATCTCGGTCCGGCGGGTGGGGTCAAGCCGGTCATCGACCAGTGCCTGAATTTCATCTTCACGTGGTTCGTTCATATCCTTGCTCACGTTGCACTCCGTCCGCGCGTTCGGTCTTCCCCCGACACCTCTTCGCGCACCTTGTCGCGCGCGCGCGACAGTCTCGACATCACCGTTCCGATCGGAACACCTGTAATTTCAGCCGTCTCGTCGTAGCTAAAACCTTCCATCGTCACCAGCAACAGTGTCTGGCGTTGCGTGTCCGGCAGTCCCTGAATAGCCCGCACAGCCTCTTTCAATTGAATGCTGTGGGTCTGATTGGCGGGCACAGCCATCGCCGGAAAGTAATCCTGTATCTCCACCACATCGGGTCGCGATGCCGCCCGTGCCACATCGTTCACGTAAATGTTGTGCAGGATCGTAAAAAGCCAGCCCCGAAGGTTCCCGGGATGACGCCACAAATGCCAGCGGGAGAGCGCGCGCAAGAGGCAATCCTGAACCAGATCATCGGCGCGCTGCTCGTCGTAACGCAACAGAACAAGCGCGTAACGCCGAAGACTGGGGATATACGGTTCGACCAGGTCGAACGAAGTGCGCGCCATTCCATACTCCACGCCAATGACGGCAGCGACGAAATTCGGGGATAATCCGTCGCTGCAGCCGATCGGGGGTTTTCGCAGGCAAGGATGAGCGGCCTGCACGCGGTTTGACAAGGGCTGAGCCAGACAATTCGACATTTGCACCCGTCACCTCCGGCAGAAATCGCCGGATGACCGCGTATTGCGAATGGTCGGCGCTTGCGCACCAGCCATTCGCCCCGCGCGATCATCCGACCGCCTACTTGCCTAGGCCCCTCAGGAACAGGCTGGGGCGAGCTTTATTCCCGAATTATTTTTGGGGTCTGCGTTTGTTGCAGCGCAAGGACCAGAAGCGCCTTCATCAAAGCGGTCTGGTCGATGGGCGCGACAACCCCGGGGGCTACGACCCCGGTGTGATCGAGCCCTTCAAGAATGAGCACGCGCGGACATATTTCAACCGCAGACCGCACAGCCACCAGACCATCATTGGGAACCCCGGCTTCGTGCATCCAGAGCAACGCCGGATAGCTCCATGAAGTCGGCTTCCCGAAGGCCCCCGGATCGGCCACATAGGTCGCCAGACAGACCGGATCGATCTGCGCCATGACCTGCGAAACCTGGGCGTGGTGGGTCGCCAGATAATCCGTCCGGGTCCAGGTTGTCAGATCCTTCAGGGATTCCCCGCGCCCGCCGAGCGCCTGCAGCAGGACATTCGCGACCTCCGGCAGCCCGGCGACATCCATGGCAAGGTCGGCAACCGGCGACCCCTTGAAGGGTGCCTGCATGGCAATCCAGCATCGTACCCGGTCACGATCCGATACGGGTGCCGTCCGCAAATATTCCAGAAGGTCGAGGCCACCCTTGCTGTGGGTGACAAAGCAGACCGGCCCCTGCGCGCGCGCCATGATTTCCGCGATGCGCGCGGCATTGGCGGAAACCGTATCTTCGGTTTCCACATCGGCAATCTCTGCAACGAGCCCCGCATCATCAAGCCAGTTGTAGATTCCGGCCATGTATCCCAGCGAATTTCCCAGCGCCACCGACGGCACGGCTGAGTCACTCAGCCAGGACGGCACAAAGATCACGCGAACACCTTCCAGTTGCGAACGAATGGCGGCAAAGGCCGGGTCAATCAACGCAACGGACAGGTCTCCGTCCTCGGTGTATTTGCCATAAGCGGCGGACAGGTCACCCGCCAGATCAGGCAAACCCGGCGGCGGCAAGACAACCTCATGGCGCTGATGGGCTGCCGTGCCGAAGAAGTAACCGAAGCCACCCAGCACGAAGAACAGCGGTATCAAGACAATGGCGCCGCCGGCAATCAGCCAGCGGCGCCATCGCCGGGGTGTCCTAGACAACCCTATGCTCCTTCAGGTCAGGCCGCCCGAACATGGACAGCCTCTCCATTGATCACGAGACCATCGGCCTCTGTGGTCACGCGTACCACGTCACCATCAGCGATCTCACCTTCGAGAATGCGGGACGCCAACGGGTTCTGCAGATGACGCTGGATGACCCGCTTGAGCGGGCGCGCACCATAGACCGGGTCGTACCCGGCATTGCCCAGCCATTCGGTGGCAGCGGCATCCAGTTCCAGCGTGATCTTCCGATCCTCCAGCAGGTCACGCAGATGACCGAGCTGGATTTCGACGATCTCAGACATCTGTTCCCGCGTCAGGCGATGGAACAGCAGGATCTCGTCAAGCCGGTTGAGGAACTCGGGCCGGAAGGCGCCGCGCACCACATCCATGACCTGCTCGCGAACCTGAGAACTGTCCTCGCCATCGGGCTGGTTGGCCAGATAGTCGCTGCCGAGATTCGACGTCATGATGATCAGCGTATTCTTGAAATCGACCGTTCGGCCCTGACCATCGGTCAGGCGGCCATCATCGAGCACCTGCAACAGGACGTTGAAGACATCGGGATGAGCCTTCT
>JAURLR010000098.1 GCA_030831135.1 Alphaproteobacteria bacterium | reverse complement strand
CGCCGCCGCCGATCAGCACGGCATCGGCAGGATCGATTCCCTGATCGACGGTGATATCGGAGATGGCCTGCACCATGTTTTCCGTCGCCACACTCAGGATCGAGGCTGCCGCATCTTCCACGGTGAGACCAAGCGGCCGGGCCACAAAGTCTTCGACGGCTTTCCGCGCACCCGCCGCGTCCAGCGTCATTGTACCCCCGAGGAAGTAGTGCGGGTCGAGATAGCCCAGGGTGACGCAAGCATCCGTCACGGTCGGCTCGATGCCGCCGGCGCCATAACAGACCGGTCCCGGGACCGCACCCGCACTCTGCGGTCCGACATGCAGAAGACCGCCGGCATCCACCCAGGCAATCGAACCGCCACCCGCGCCAACGCTCTTGATATCGATGGAGGGAAAGCCGGTCATGTGGCCGCGGAAGGGCTGGCCGATCCAGGTTTCCTTGGTGAGCGGAATCCGCCCGTCGCGAACCAGACTGACGTCATAGGTCGTGCCACCAGTGTCCGCGATGATGACATTGGCAACCCCGGAATCGATGGCGGCATAGTTGCGCCCTGCAATGGGTGCCATGGAGGGTCCGGAATTGATCGCATGGATCGGACGCTGGGCAAGATCGCTCGCATCCAGCATGCCCCCCTGAGACGTCAGGACGAGTGTCCGGCCCGCAAAACCCGCAGCCGTGAGGCGTTCGGTCAATCCACCGAGATACTTTCCCATCAGCGGCTTGAGGGATGCATCAATGGCCGTCGCCGAGGCCCGGCGATACTCCCGCAGCGCAGGGTTGATCTGGTGGGACAGCGTATAGGGAACACCGGGCAGGTGTTCTTCGAGCAGTTCACCCACCCGCAGCTCATGCGCGGGGTTGGAAATCGACCACAGGAAGCAGACCGCAACCGCCTCGACTTCAGCAGCTTTCAACCGACCGATTATGTCTATTGTTGCCGCCTCATTCAGCGGTATGTACGCGTTCCCGGCACTGTTGATCCGCTCGGGCACCTCGAAGGTCAGCGCGCGCGGCACATAGGGGTCGGGATAGGGTGCCACGAAGTTGAACGGCTCGATCCGCCCACCTTCCCGCAGGACCAGAACGTCGGGATGGCCAGCCGTTGTGAGAAACGCTGTTCGTGCCGTGTTTCCGGTGATGATCGCGTTGATCGCATGGGTCGTACCATGGATCAGCATGTCGCCCCGGCCCAGAAGCTCTTCCAGGCTGATATCGCGATCTGCCGCTGCCAATGCCAGCGCATCCAGCACGCCTTTCACGGGGTCGGCTGGCGTCGTCGACGCCTTGTACATGGTCAACGCACCATCATCGTCCTCGACAATCAGGTCGGTAAATGTGCCCCCGGTATCACAGGCAAAACGCATAAAACTGTCCTCTCCGTTCTGATTCGAATTCAATCATGCCAGCCGCAGGGTTCAAGGGGAATCTCGGCTTGACGCAGAGAAACTTTCCCGGCTTGAAACCGGTTGACCGCCTGTGTTCTTCAAACGATGCTTGACCGGTGAACACCGGTCATTCGAACCGGAGACACAGGGATGAAAGATGACGCTACACCCACAGGCCCAAGCGGTGCTTGATCTGCTGAAGGCCGCGCCGAGACCGCTGAAGGACCTGCTGGCTGCCGAGGCGCGGGCCGCCTACGATTCCTTCATCCTGCCCCGAAATTTCGACCCTGCCCCTGTCGGGAAGATCGAAGACCGCATGATCCCGGGTCCGGGTGGAGACATGCGTATCCGCATCTACAGACCCGACATACCGGAAACGCCCCTTCCGGTCTTCCTGTTCATCCATGGCGGCGGTTTCGTGATCGGCAGCATCGAAAGTCGCGATCCCCAATGCCGTCTGATCTGCCGCGATGCGCGCTGTATCGTGGTGTCGGTGGATTACCGGATGGCCCCGGAACATCCGTTTCCCGCCGCACCGCAAGATTGCTGGGCCGCACTCGAATGGATCGCCGCAAACGCGGGCGAACTGGGCGGAGACCCCACACGAATAGCCGTTGGCGGCGAGAGCGCAGGCGGCAATCTTGCAGCCGGACTGGCGTTACGCGCCCGGGATGCGGGCGGGCCCGCGTTGTGTGCACAAATCCTGGTCTATCCCCTGACGGATTTCTTCTTCGAACAGGACTTGCCGTCCTACCAACTGCTCGATGCGGACTACTTTCTGACCCGGGACCAGATGGCCTGGTACCAGGACTGCTATGCACCTGGCCTCACCAAAACCGGCGACATCGCACTCTCGCCCTGCAAGGCCGAGCACTTGTCGGGATTGCCGCCAGCCCAGATCATCACCGCCGAATTCGATCCGCTTCGTGACGACGGCAAACGATACGGTAAGCGGATGGCCGCAGACGGTGTACCCGTTGAATACACCTGCATGACGGGCATGATTCACGGCTTCTGGCATTACGGAAAACTGATCGACGCCGCGACCGACGCACTGACCATGAATATCGAAGCCCTGAAACGCGCTTTCGCCACACAGAATTGAGGACGGCATGACCCCTGACGCCATAGAACAGGCCGCCACGATCATCGCGGAGAACCGCCTCAACCGGACGCGGCTGGACTCGCTGGACCCGGCGATACGGCCCGCCGACCTCCACGACGCCTATGCGGTGCAGGAGCGCCTCAATGCCATCCTCTCACAACGAGGGCTCGGCAAGCTCGTCGGCTACAAGATCGGCTGCACCACACCGGTCATGCAGGAATACATGAACATCCATGAGCCAGCCTTTGGTGAGGTCTTCGAGAGCATGGTCTTCCACAACCATGCAGATCTCAAGCGCGCGGATTTTGTTGAACCCGGTGTCGAGACCGAAATCGCTGTGACCCTTGCCCACGACCTTCCCGCCGCAACCGCACCCTATACGCGTGAGAGCGTGCGGGAGGCTGTCGGTGCCGTGATGATCTCGATCGAGCTGGTCGACGCGCGTTATCGCGACTACCGCGAGCTCGACACGCCGACTATGGCGGCGGATAATTTCTTCAACGCCGCCGTGGTTCTCGGAAAACCCGTCACGGACTGGCAGGATATTGACCTTGCCGGTGCCGAAGCCACCATCCAGCTGAACGGCACAGAACTCGGCCGAGGGCACGGATCCTTGATTATGGGGCACCCCCTCGAAGCTCTGGCCTGGCTTGCCAACCGGCTGGCCGAGCGGGACCGTCACCTCAAAGCCGGGGAATTCGTCACGCTCGGCTCTGTCATTCCGACCCATTGGGTCTCTACCGGTGATCGCATCGATCATGAAATTTCCGGCCTCGGGTCGGTCTCTATCACCCTCGACTGAAGTCGGCAAAGGACACGTCATGAAAAGCTATCAACTCGTTGCTGCCAACGCGCCCCTCGAACTCGTTGAAAGCGAGACACCCCAGCCCCGGGGCACGGAAGTCCTGGTCAAGGTCACCGCCTGCGGGGTCTGTCACTCGGACCTGCATTTCTGGCACGGCTTCTACGATCTGGGTGATGGCACCAAGATGACTCTCGAAGACCGCAACATCTCCCTGCCCTTCACCATGGGCCACGAACCTGTCGGCGAAGTCGTTGCCTTCGGACCGGACGTCGAAACCGATGTGAAGATCGGCGAAACCCGTCTTGTGTTTCCCTGGACAGGCTGCGGCGATTGCGCCCGGTGTGACGAAGGCAATGAGCAGGATTGCGCCAATGTCGCACCGCTGGGTGTGCGGCGGCCGGGTGGCTATGCCGATTACATCATCGTCCCCCATCCCCGTTATCTGGTGAATATCGAGGGGGTCGACCCGCATTATGCCTGCACGCTTGCCTGTGCCGGTGTCACGGCCTTCAGCGCCATCAAGAAAGCCAAGGCACTCGCGGCGGACGACAAGCTGGTGATCATCGGGGCTGGTG
>JAURLR010000097.1 GCA_030831135.1 Alphaproteobacteria bacterium | reverse complement strand
GGCGGCAACGCGTTGCTGGGCAAGAAGTGCTTCTCGCTTCGGATTGCCTCGATCATGGCCAAGGAAGAAGGCTGGCTCGCCGAGCACATGCTGATCCTCGGTCTGACATCCCCGAAGGGTGAAAAAACCTATATCGCAGCGGCGTTCCCCAGCGCATGCGGCAAGACCAATCTCGCCATGCTCATTCCGCCGCAGGGTTATGAAGGCTGGACCGTGAGCACGGTTGGTGACGACATCGCCTGGATCAAACCGGGTGATGACGGCAAGCTTTATGCGATCAATCCCGAAGCGGGTTACTTCGGCGTGGTGCCGGGAACGTCGACCAAGACGAACCCGAACGCCATGGAGATGATTACCCGTGACACGATCTTCACCAATGTCGCTCTGACCGATGACGGTGATGTCTGGTGGGAAGGCAAGGACGGTGATGCGCCGGCCCATCTGATCGACTGGCAGGGCAATGACTGGACCCCGGATTCGGGACGTCTGGCAGCACATGCAAATGCGCGCTTCACGGTGGCTGCTGTAAATTGCCCAAGTCTCGATCCGGCGTGGGATGATCCGGCTGGCGTGCCGATTGATGCGTTTGTCTTCGGCGGTCGCCTGAGCAACACCTTCCCGCTGGTCTATGAGGCCAAGGACTGGGAGCACGGTGTCTACATGGCTGCGACTATGGGATCCGAGGCCACTGCGGCTGCAGACAATCAGGCTCCGATCCGTCGTGACCCGATGGCGATGCTGCCGTTCTGCGGCTACAACATGGCCGACTATTTCTCACATTGGCTGGGCTTTGCGAATAAGGGCATCCAGTTGCCCAAGATCTTCCGTGTGAACTGGTTCCGCAAGGACGATGCGGGCAATTTCATCTGGCCGGGCTTTGGTGAGAACATGCGCGTGCTGGAGTGGGTTTGCGAACGCGTCCAGGGCAATGTGGACTCGGTCGAAGGTCCGCTCGGCAACATGCCGCGCTATCAGGATTTGAACTGGTCGGGTCTCGATTTCTCGTCCGATGCCTTCAGTGGGATCATGGATCTGGCCAGCGAAGACGGCAGCCATGAGGCAGAATCCCAGAAGGAACTGTTTGATAGCTTTGCCGACCGGTTGCCAGAGGAAATGGAAGCCCAGCGTCAGGCGCTTTTGTCGGACATGGAAGGCGCACCTGAGGTCTGGCGCGCTGCCAGCTAGGTGTATCTGCCGGCGAAACAGGAAAAAGGCCGCTCGTGAGAGCGGCCTTTTTTGATTACGGCTTGATGACGCTTACATGGGCCGCGACGATCCGCCAGCCTTCGGGCATACGCACCCAGGACTGGCTCTGGCGGCCAATGCCCCCGACGCTTTCCCGGTAGAACTCGAGATTCGCGGTGCCGAAGTCGCGACCATAGGTCGTCACGACGACCGGATCGGTGGTCCGGGCCAGCCCGGTAGACGAACGGGCGGACCGGAAGGCTGCGATCTGGTCATGACCATAAAGCTGCTCGCCTATGCCGTAGCGCAGAGTCAGTTCATTGTTCCAGAACAGCTCGTCGAGAACAGCGACGTCGTTGGCCATCAGCGCGGCCTCATAGCGATCATGGGCAGCGGTGACCTCTGCCAGAACCTCGGGAATGTTGATTTCCATTAAAAACTCCATGTTTGGGATCATTGTGCGTTTGGCATTCCCGGGCGCCTTCTTTGTGCTGCCCGTGGCCCTGTCATTTGCTGTCTCTTACTCGGGATTCTGCGCGGTCCCCGCACCGGGTTTGTTCCACCAGCAATCGCACATGAACGCGACATAGTCCTTGGGGTCGATGGACTTTGACTTGGTGAAACGGCCCATGACGTCGTCTTCCTCGATATCCACCTGCAAGCCGTCTACCAGACGGTTCCAGAAATTGAAGAAACACGAGACCATGGTGATTTCGGCAATTTGCGCGGAATCGAAATGCTTCTTCAGTTCCGGCATCGCATCGGGATTTTCTCCTCGATAGGTCTTTTCCGTAAGCACTTCGGCCCATTTCATCGCCGCTTTTTCTGCAGGCGTGAAAAGATCTGTATTAAGATAATCGCCTTCGATGGCAGCAATCAGTTCGTCGTCAAAACCCAACCCTCGACCGAGCGTTACGTTGTGACCGGTTCAGTACTTGCATCCGTTCAGCATGGATGTCTTCAGGATGACCAGCGCCTTGGTTCTCACATCGAGAATGCCCGTCACTTCCTCTCGCAAGGCGGCAACCAGAAAGCCGAAAATGGACTGGGCGAGTTTCGGGGAATGCGCCACGGTGCGGACGGCATTGGCGACCCGACCGAACATTCGCGTGGAATGCGCAAACAGGACTTTGGCCTCCGGGCCGGCCTCATCATCAGTAACGACAGGTAAATGCGGCATCGTGGTCATGGCTCCTCTTGGTGATCACCTTGGCAGAATAGCGACTATTTATGGCCCAGGTCAGGCTATTTGTCTTTCGCCTTTGCCCAGCTGTCGCGCAAACCGACCGTGCGGTTGAAGACCAGCCCATCGGGGCGGGAATCCGGGTCGGTGCAGAAATAGCCCAGCCGCTCGAACTGCACGGCAATGCCGGTTTCGGCCTCCTGCAAGGCGGGTTCGAGATAACAGGTGCTTCGGACGTCGAGTGAGTCCGGGTTGAGGTCTTCGAGCCAGTCCCGTTCCTTGCCGGGTTCTTCTTCGGCAAAGAGGTGATCGTAGAGACGCACCTCTGCGGTTTTGGCGTGCGCCGCCGAGACCCAATGGATGGTGCCGCGAACCTTGCGCCCGTCCGGGGAATCACCCCCGCGCGATTCCGGGTCGTAGGTGCAGCGGATTTCGGTCACGTTACCGGCATCATCCTTCGTGACCCCGGTACAGGTCACGAAATAGGCAAAGCGCAGCCGGACTTCCTGGTCGATCGTCAGGCGGCGGAACTTCTTGGGGGCATCGTCCATGTAGTCATCACGTTCGACCCAGAGTTCACGCGAGAAGGAGACCATGCGGGTATCGGAATTCTCGTCGGCGGGATTGTTCACCGCCTCCAGTTCCTCGGTCTGGTCTGCCGGATAGTTTTCGATCACCAGCTTGACCGGGTCGAGCACGGCCATCCGGCGTTCCGCGCTCTGGTTGAGGTGTTCGCGAATGGTGTTTTCCAGATAGGACATCTCGACAAGCCCATCGGCCTTTGTGACCCCAAGCCGGCTGATGAAGTCACGGATGGCCGCAGCCGGGACGCCGCGCCGGCGCAGCCCGGAAACCGTCGGCATACGCGGATCGTCCCAGCCCGCGACGTGGTTCTCGCTCACCAACTGGAGCAGGCGGCGTTTGGAGAGGACCGTATGTCCCAGATTGAGGCGTCCGAATTCATACTGACGGGGCTGCGCGGGCACCGGCAGGTTTTCAAGGAACCAGTTGTAGAGCGGGCGGTGATCCTCGAACTCCAGGGTGCAGAGCGAGTGGGTCACGCCCTCGATGGCATCGGATTGACCATGGGCGAAATCATAATTGGGATAAATGCACCAGGCGTCCCCCGTGCGCGGGTGGGGGTGCCGGATGATCCGGTACAGGACAGGGTCACGCAGATTGATATTGCCCGACGCCATGTCGATTTTTGCGCGCAGCACGCGCGCGCCATCCTCGAACTCTCCCACGCGCATACGCGCAAACAGGTCCAGATTCTCTTCAACGGACCGTTCCCGGTGGGGGCTGTGAGTGCCCGGTTCGGTCAGGGTGCCTCGATACTCGCGGATTTGTTCTGCCGAGAGGTCATCGACATAAGCCAGGCCTTCGCCGATCAGGTGACACGCCCAGGCGTAAAGCGTCTCGAAATAGTCGGAGGCATAGAACGGCTTATCACCCCAGTCGAAACCGAGCCAGCGCACGTCATCCTGAATCGCGCGGATATAAGCTTCGTCTTCCTTGGCGGGATTGGTGTCGTCGAAGCGCAGATTGCAGGTGCCTGAAAACTCATTGGCGATGCCGAAGTTCAGACAGATCGATTTGGCATGACCGATATGCAGGAAGCCGTTCGGTTCGGGCGGAAAACGGGTGACGATATGGTCATGCAGGCCGGACTCCAGATCGGCACGAACCCGGTCACGAATGAAGTCGTGGGGCGTCTCGTCTGTCGTCGTGTTGGTGGTGTCGGTCATCAGATCATTTTCATTCAGGGAAGGGCACTGTCTGCCAGAAATGCAGGTGTGCGCCAAGTCATTGGGCATCAGGGTACATCAAACAAAAAACGGCCCGGCGAAACCACCGGGCCGTTCGTGTTCGAATTTGGCTGTCTCTACGGGCTGACGTGGTTGATGAACTCCATGGGTGCGGGTTCGCCCCATTGTGAGTTCAGGCCTTCTTCAGCCGGGACATAGCGCGTGCCATAGGCGTTGTTCAGCGTATCGGAATCTGCCCAATGCTCGTGGACACGGCCCCACGGATCCTTCCAGTAGTCATAGATCTGGCTTCCGAGAACATGGCGCCCGATGCCCCAGACGTGATCGTAGTCGCCGGTGTCGCGCAGATGTTCATGGCCCATCATCACATCATCGAAGTCGGGAACTTCGAAGGAAATATGGTTCAGGCCTGCCTTTTCATTGCCGACATACAGGAAGACGTGATGATCGACATATTCCTCACCGGCATCGATCCGGTTGAAGCTCGCAATCACCTTGTCCTTGTCGCCTTCGACGAAAACCTCGTCCGAGGCAATCAGGCCGATATGCTTGCGGACCCAGGCTGTGCTTTCATCAAGCTTGGTGGTGCCCAGGACGCCATGGCCGATCCGCATTACCCGGGCCGGACCCTTGTCGACACGCCACAGCTCTCCGGCGCGCTTGTACTTGTCGATGTTCCCGAAATTATAGGCATGGCGCTGGATCGGAATTTCGTCGACCTCCTCGACACCATGGACCACTTCGATGGTGTAGCCGTTTGGCTCGGTCAGGCGGACGCGTTTGCCGCCACCGGGCTCGTCGATATCCTCGACGGCGGATGCGTCATCGGCTTCTGCGGCCAGCTTGTGCAAATCGTCTTCGTTGTGCGCACGAAAGGCCAGACTGACGAAGCCCGGATCGCCCAGTTCTGTAACATGGATATGGTGGCTCGATCCGGTGCCGCGCATATACAGCGCGTTGTCCGTCCGGGCGCTGCGGATCATGCCGAAGCGGCTCAGAAATTCTTCCTGTTTGTCGAGATCGGGAGAACGGATGCGTCCCCATGCGATGTCGGCAACGCGGACGATTGGTTCTGTCATGGCTTTCTCTCCTCTTGCCCGGTTCACCTGCTGCGGGCGTTGGGGCGTACTCTAGTGGAAACCACATCGGCGTGGAATGCCCGACATGGCCTCGTTAAGGGGGGGCCAACTGACCATACGGTCGCGTACGGTATTGCGTGACGCGCGCCACGTCAATACTTTGCCCTATGGATTTGATGGGGATGTTTTGACCAAAAAACGGGACCAGTCACAGGATCGGGATACCTGGCTTACCGAGGCGCTGGAATTGATGCGCGAGCGGGGAATCGATCACGTGAAGGTCGAGCCGCTGGCCGCACGTCTTGGCGTGACCAAGGGAAGTTTCTACTGGCACTTCAAGAACCGGGAGGATCTGTTGCGGTCCTTGCCCGAATTCTGGGCGCGCCGACACACGGACCCTGTTCTCGCGCAGGTCGCGGCCACCGAGGGCGGGCCGATCGAAAAGATGCGCGCAATCCTGCAGTTTCTCGCCCATGAAGACCCGGACCGATATGACAATGCCATGCGTGCCTGGGCGCATTTCGATGCCGATGTGTCCCGTGCGGTTGCCGAAGTGGATGATCGCCGGATGGAAACAGCGCGGGTTCTGTTCGAAGAGGCCGGGCTAAGCGCTGAAGATGCTGCCTTTCGCGCGCGGCTCTGGTATTTTTATGATGTCGGCGAGCATGTCACCGGAGATACGCCTGCTGATGTATCCGACCGCCTGCGCCGGGCCGAACACCGGCTGCGGCTGCTGACCTCGGACCTGCCGCAAGGCAGCTAGATCAAGCTCTAGCTTGCCAGCTCAAGTCCAGGCGACTGCACATCAATCCCGAACAGGCCAAGGAAGCAGTCCATCAATTGCCGGTGCTGGTCGCTCTGGATAATGGCACCGGTGCGCTGCAACTGGTCCTGCAGAAGGTTGATGGCGTGGGCGTTGCAACTCAGGCAGGCGGCAAGATCAACATAGTGCTGGTCGGCCTCGCTCAGGAAGGTCTTGAAGCCGGCCGGTCGGCCGTCCTCGATGAATTGCCGGTAGCTCTCTTCGTAGTTTTTCAGGGTCTCCTAAATGTTCAGATAGTTTTCACGCAGACGCGCGCGGAGCATCTTCAGTTCCCGCCGGATCTGATCCTGAACCTCATAACGCAGTCCGCCCATATCGGCGGGAAGGGACTTCTTGGGATCTCCGACCCAGGCAAAGAGCTTGCGCAAGGATGGCTCTACCTCAGTGAACTGCACCTGATAATAGCAAATGGCCTTCCACGCGAAGAACAGCTCTGGCGCGCGCTCGGGCGGCATATCCATGCTGTGCACGAAGTCCTCGATGCCGTCGATATCGCGGGCTTCCCAGATTTTCTTCAGGAATTTGGAAACATGTTCCTCGATCTTCGCTCCGGCATCCTCGCGCCCCAGCCCCAGGGCCTTGCGCACCAGCGCCTCGATCTTGAGCCGGATAGGTTTCTGGATTCGGTTCCACTCTTCGAGCGTGATGTTGAAATAGGCCGGGTTGAGCTGATCCTCGATACCGGTCTGCTGGGCTTTGCACTTCATCAGGAAGGGGTCGAGCGTGGGGAGGGTGTCCACCATCTCCAGCATGGAGTTGTCCCAGTCGTAATCCGCGGCCCGGCTTTCGTCATTGGGATCAAGTCCGCATTTGTGATGCAGTTTTTCCGCGCGGCGCCGGTCACTGACGAGGATTGAATCGCCGCCCTCGTAGATGTTTTCGTGGTTGTAGGGAAAGTAGATCAGGGTCTCGACGCCATAGTTGCGCTTGCCGCGCACGACGGTGGATTCCACGACCTTGAACACGATGGAATCGTTCAGAAAGTGGTTCCGGAACATCGGACCGCGCGGATCGTCATCGGCAATATCCGCCGCGATCCCCGCGATATCCTTGGTTGTCTCGAAACAGTTGAGCGTTGACGTGCGACCCACATCAATCGCGCGTGCCAGTTGTTGCCGGTCCATTGACATCAAAATTATCCCGTCATCCGCTTGTCTGAACGGATTCAACCTTCAAAACGTTGAAGATTACTGAAGGAATCGATCCAATTGGGGGCAAGGGGTCAATTTTGCCATGAACTTCTTGATATGAGGACGATATGCGCTAAAAATCTCTCTGTGAATTGATAGAGGTGAAAATGCGCGGTCCACAAGATTACGGCGGCCTGGATGCGGGGCCGGTTGATCCGGTAACGCACGAACATGTGCCGACCCATTGGGAAAAAACCGTCGATGCCCTGATGATGCTGATTTTCGATCAGCGTCGGCAATTGGCACGTGTCGATGAGTCCCGGCGGATGCAGGAATCCCTTGGCGAGGATTATCACAAATATCCCTATTACGAGCGCTGGCTGCAGGCGGTTTCCTGGCTGATGCTCGAAAAGGCTGTGTTCACGCAGGAAGAGCTTGACGCCAAACAGGCTGAGGTTCGCGCGCGTCTGGAGGCTGCGCGCGATGGAGTCTAGATACAAACCAGGCGACAAGGTTCGTATTCTCCAGCGCAATCAGCCCGGGCATGTGCGGACCCCGATCTATGTTCGCGGGAAAACCGGCGTGATCGAGCGTATCGTTGGATCCTTCCCCAACCCCGAAACACTGGCCTACGGACATTCCGGGCTGCCCTACAAAATGTTGTACCGCGTGAACTTCAAGCAGGGCGAACTCTGGCCCGACTATGAGGGCGCGCCCGAAGACACGCTGGAAATCGAAATCTACGAACACTGGATGGCCCCGGCCTGACCGGAGCGGAGAGCGGCACGACAATGAGCGAACATCACCACGACCACGAGCATGGGCACGATCACGGCCACGACCATGACGGAAAACCCATTCAGGAAGATGCGCTGCCCTCGCTGGAGGCACAGATTCTTGAAACTTCTGTGCGCGAGCTTCTGATCGAAAAGGGCATCGTCTCGGCGGAGGACATCCGTCGCGCGATCGAAGCCATGGACAGCCGCGGTGAATCCCTGGGCGCAAAAATCGTGGTCCGGGCCTGGACTGATCCGGCCTTCAAGGAAAAGCTGCTGACCAGCAGCGATGATGCCTTGCGGGAATTCGGGATAAATATGAGCCCGATGGAATTGTGCGTCGTGGAGAATTCGGACGACGTCCATAACATGGTCGTGTGTACATTGTGCTCATGCTATCCACGACCGATCCTCGGGATCCCGCCGGCCTGGTACAAGCGTCGCGACTATCGTGCGCGCGCAGTCCGCGAGCCCCGGGCCGTCTTGCAGGAATTCGGGACCGTACTCCCCGACAACAAGCAGGTGCGTGTGCATGACAGCAACGCCGACCTGCGTTACCTGGTCCTGCCCCAGCGCCCGGCTGGAACCGAAGACTGGACGACTTCGCAATTGGAAAAGCTGGTGACCCGGGACAGCATGATCGGGGTCAGCGATGTGCGCCGGCTCGATGAGCTGGTTGGCTGAAGGCAAATATGACAAACGCCCGAACAGGCTGGATCTTGATTGTGGTTGGCCTTCTGGTCATCAATTATGGATATCTGCATGACAAGTTCTGGCAGGATCACAATGGCTTCATTGTGATGGGCATCAAATCCTATGCCGTTGTGGTGCTGGGAATTCTGATTGTGATTGTGGGGAGTGTGTTTCGGGGGCGTGGCCGCTAGGCGGTCATTTCAAAAATCGTCGCGTGCTGGTTCCGGTACGTGTTTTACGGAATCCGCGTTTTGCGGTTGGGGAGTACGCGCGTGTCGTTGCGTGAAAAACTCACAAAACTGATCCCAAAAGAACGGGAGGTCATCCTCCGTTCGGGCGGACGGGTGCGCTATCTGAATCTCGGGCGCATCAGCCAGTCTGTTGCGCTGATTCTCGCAGTGGGCGCGATTGGCTGGTCGGCCTATGCGACGGGACGCTTTGTGTCTCACGATACGGTCCTGTCGGATCGCAATGCGGTGATTGAAAATCTGCGTGGCGAGAATGAAACCCTGGCTGCGAACCTGTCCGACGCCCGCCGAAAGGCCGAGATACAGGAACTGTCGCTCACAGCCACACAACGTACCACGGTGGACCTGTCAGCCAACAATCAGGATCTGCAGTTCCAGATCGCAGGTCTTGAGAGCCGGTTGCGCGCGGCAACCGAGCAGCGGCAGCAGCTGGCGCTTTCCTATCTGGGGGCTGTCGAGGCGCACGCGCAGGCCGGCACCGAGAAGGAAGTTCTGGCAGTGCGCGAGGGTGCTCTGGAAGCCGATCTGGCTGATCAAGGGCAGCGTCTGGCGGAACTCGCGGCCGAACGAACCCGTTTGGGCGAGCAGGTTGCCCGGGCACAGCGGGATACCCAGCGGTTGCAGGAAGAAATCGGCACGCTCGATTACGCCCGCGTCGACCTGATCAACCGGCTCGATGACAGCAACCAGCGCCTGCAGAATGTCCTGGCCGACAAGCGCCGTGTGGACACGGAACGCGCAGAGTTGGGTACGCAGGTCGTGGAACTTTCCGATCGTCTGGAATCCATCGAAACGGCCCAGATCGATATCGTGTCCCGTTTGGGGGAGCAGGCCGGCGAAAGCGGCGATGCCTTGAAGCGGACGCTGGAAATTGCCGGGCTTGACGCGGACCAGCTGCTCGGGCGCCTCACACGCGCGGGCGTGGATGATGGAATCGGGATCGGTGGCCCGCTCCTGGCATTGGAAGAGATGCCGGGTTCGAATTTGACCAACCAGATCGCGACCGTGGGGCAGCGGATTGACGATTTCCAGCGCCTGCAGGATCTGATGGAACGTCTTCCTCTGGCCGCACCGCTGGATGAGTACCACCTGACAAGCGGTTACGGGCGACGGATCGACCCCTTCACCAAGGGCTATGCCTTGCATGGGGGGATTGATCTTGCCAGCCGGCGCCGCGCACCAGTTCATGTGACCTCACCCGGCGTCGTCACATTCGTCGGCTGGAAGGGTGGTTTTGGCAAGATTGTCGAAGTCGATCACGGCCTGGGAATCCGGACGCGTTACGCACATTTGTCAAATATCTATGTTAAGCGTGGCCAAAAGCTCGAATATCGTGAGAAAGTCGGACAGATCGGCAGTACAGGCCGCAGTTCGGGAGAGCATCTCCATTATGAGGTGATCGTTGATGGTCGGTCGCAGGATCCGGCGAGTTTCATAAAGGCGGGGCAATATGTTTTCAAAAACTGACCGGACTGGCAGCGGGAACGCCATTCCATCGATTATCGGTACAAGCATGAAGGTTTCGGGCGATCTGGAGAGCGAAGGCTCGGTGCAGATCGAAGGAACCATTCATGGCGACATGCGCTGTGCGGAAGTGACGGTGGGCCGTGACGCGCATGTGCAGGGGCACATTTATGCAGACGTCGCCAATATTCACGGCTCGGTAAACGGTGAAATCCGGGCGACAAAAGCGGTGCTTTCGTCCACCGCGCGGGTTGTCGGGAACATCATCCACGAAGAACTCAGCATCGAGTCCGGAGCCCATGTCGAAGGTCAGATGATGCGCCGCGACGCCGAGCAGGCCCGCCTGAATCTGGTGGTCAGCGAGACTTCTTAGGCG
>JAURLR010000096.1 GCA_030831135.1 Alphaproteobacteria bacterium | reverse complement strand
TTGCGAATGAAGCCGTCCCGGACTTCCAGACGCACTTCATCCTGAACATAGCGGCAATAGGGCAGGATCACGATATCACCCGGTGACATCACGACCGTGCCATTGGCCGAGCCCTCATTGGGGAAGGTGTGGATGTGCCCGACACCCCACTGGTCAAAATGACCCGGCTCGTCGGAATAGCCCCACTGGCTCATCACCGGAAAGTCGCCACGGGAATAGGTCAGGTCGGTCCCCGCATCGCTGACAACACGCACTTCCTTCGTCGCGGTATAGCGGTCATGGGCATATTTCACCGCCTGTTTCAGCCCCTTGGGCGCGAGCAGAACCTCAAGGTCGTCCGGCGCATCGATGATCATCAGGAAACGTGTTCCCGTCGACATCACCTCACGAAGCCAGCTTGTGAAGAGCGGGATGTGAAGTGCCACCACGATATCGGCTGCTTTCAGGGCGTCGAGCATCCCGTTGGTCTTGCCGATCGTATCGACGCCGACCTTGGTCCAGGACGGGGTCATGTTGACCCGCATCTCGTAGCAATTGGCACCAAGCTCCTCGCCCGCCGCAAACGCGGCCTCCACATATTCAGGGCGTGTCGTCACATCCGACAGCAACGCGACGGTTTCCCCGGCGCTGATCTTCGACATGACAAACTGCTTGAGGAACAATGCGGTCAACTTCCCCGGATTCATTTCCTGATGCCGAACGGCTGCTGGTACACGCATGCTGATATCCCTGTCTGATGTTCTGTGTCTGAAAGTGATGCCCGAGGCTCTCAAGAGATGGCCGATCGACGGTCCCAAAGCCTGAATTATCGTTTTGTTCGAGACAAACTTACGCATCTGTACTTACATAATCACCCATGAACATCAATCGAGGAGCGCGCGTGAGCCATGTATATCGACCCCCAGATCAAGGCCTTCATCGACGATTTGTCCGCTCTCGACATGCCCCATCCGGTCGAACTCGGGCTTGCGGCGACCCGAGACGGGTTCAGCCAGCTCTGGCAGCAGGTCAACCCCGCGGCGCGCGAAACAGTCCGGATCGAGGAAATTCAGGTCCCGGGCCCGGCCGGTGATATCCGGACTATGGTTTACACCCCCAAGGGCGAAGGCCCCTTTCCGGTTGTTGCTTTTTTCCATGGAGGTGGCTGCTGCATGATGGCCCCCGAAGACTATACCGGGACCAACACGGTATTGGCCGAAGATGCCGGGGCGATCGTGGTTGTTCCAGCCTATCGGCGCGCCCCCGAGAACCCGTTTCCCGCGCCGCTGGAAGACTGTTTTGCAACCTATCAATGGCTCCTTGGAAATGCGGCCACCATCGGCGGTGACCCGTCCCGGATTGCGATTGCCGGGGATAGCGGCGGCGGTTATCTCGCAGCCGCTGTCGCCCAGGAGGCAAAACGCCGGAACGCTGCGCAGCCTGCGATGCAACTGCTGATCTATCCCATGACCGATATGGGCGGCTTGCCGACCAGCCGGATCGAGGAAACCATGTTCCTGGACGACCGGACATTGCAGTGGGTGATCGACATGCATGTGGGTGAGAACCGCCTCGATCCGCGCGCCTCCCCGATACTCGAGCCCGATGTCTCGGGACTGGCACCGACCGTGGTGATCGCTGCCCAGATTGACCCCCTGCGTGACGAAGGCAAGGCCTATGCCTCAAAACTTCGAAATGCGGGCGTACCGGTGCAGTACCATCTCTACGAAGGGGTCGTGCACGGCTTCTTCAACATGGGCGGGTTCTGCGATCAGGGGAACGCCGCCGTGGCGCAGGCCTGCGCGGCACTTCGCGAAGCCTTTGCGCACGCCGGCACGACATCCCGATAAGGATCAGACAACCAGTGCGTAGAAGATCAGCGCCATGCCGAGCCAGCTGACGAAAAAGGCCAGTGTCCGCAAATAGGGAATGCCCACGATGAACACCACGGCGTGAACGATCCGCGCCCAGAAAAAGAGCATGGCCCCCAGTACCGTCAGTTCGGTGCTGACGCCGATGATCTGCGCCACCAGTACCAGGACGGCGAAGGGCGCCAGGTTCTCCACCATGTTCAGATGAACCCGTTCCGAGCGACGCGCCCAGGCCGGGGGTGCCGGCGGGTTTTCCGGATAGCCCATGGCGTCGGTCATTCCCTGGCTGCCGATCCGCGCAAGGACATAGGGAAGCCAGAGCACGATCGTCAGCCCCGCGCTCAGGGTCAGATAAAACAGTTCGGTATTCATGATCTGGTCCAGTCCGTTTCAGATGAGGATGCGGGTTATAGATAGCGCCCTTTTCACCGCTCGCGGCAAGTTTGATCTTCAAACCACCGCGACAGGCCGGTTTTCTCGGATAGACGTCGTGATCGCATCGAGAATGGCCACATTGTGGATCATGTCGTCGGTGGAGGTCGGATAGGCCGCATTTCCCATCACCGCTTCGACAAAGGCTTCGTTGTTGGCCCGCACGAGATCCACCGGATCGAAGCGGATGGTTTCCATCTCACCACCGCGCGGGCGCACAACCAGTTCATCATCACTGATGCGCCGGGCCCAGCCCTCACTGGCGAAAAGCTGGAAGTAACGCTGTTCGGCTGTGGCCATGACGTCACCGATATACGCGGTCTGGCCGTTCTCGAAGGTGAGCAGTGCGGAAGCGGTATCGTTTTCAAACACGTGGCTGGCAATACGTGCATAAACTTCCGACACCCGACC
>JAURLR010000095.1 GCA_030831135.1 Alphaproteobacteria bacterium | reverse complement strand
GGTGGACCAATTCAATGGGGGTGGATCAGCGTCAGGCTGCGGATCCAAACTTCCAAGCGGCTTGAGCAAATCAGCGTTTCTGGCCCATGCTTGTTCTGAACAATATTTTGTTTTGATCAGAGGAGAGGATTTATGCCCGTTTACAAAGGCGACGAAATGGTGCCGACGCCGGACAGCGCCCGCCCGCACATCATGATGAACCAGTTCGGCGGCGAGCTGATCAAAGCCGGGGTTGTGACCTATGCGCAAGGTGATGCGCCGCCGCCTCATGTTCACCCCACCGATGAGCAGTGGATTTACCTGCTCGAGGGACGGCTTGCGACGATTCTCGGTGACGAGATGGAAATCATTGGCCCGGGCGATCTGGTGTACATCCCGCGAGGTGTCCCGCACGGGATACGTCTGCTGGGGCCCCTGTGTCGCTTCTTTACCTGCAAGAGCCCGGCTGGTTCCGGCGCGCTCAGCGAAGACTACACAGCGATTCCGAATCTGGACGAAATGATCCGCCTTTTGGACGAGGCGGCGGCCGCCGCCTGAACGGCAACGGCAGCTTTCCTGCCTTCAGGATATGAACCGGTAAACCGGCGCTTAGACGGTGCGTTGGTGCCGAATACCCTCTACGGCTTCGTGTCCACGTCAGGCCGGCCCATGATCAGTTTGAGCCGGAACAGGGGCCGGCGAGATGGCGCGGCGATAGAGGTGCCAGGTCGCGTGGCCCAGTACGGGCAATGTCACCAAAAGCCCGATGAAGCCAGACAGGATTGAAATTACTGTCAGCACGGCGATGGTGAAGCACCAGATCGCCATGACCCGTGGATTGTGTTTCACAAAGCGCACGCTGGTAATCATGGCTGTGACAAAGTCGATATCACGGTCGAACAACATCGGCATCGAGATGACCGAGTAGGAAAATACGCCGAAGGCAATCAGGGCGCCGACAGTGTTTCCAGTGATCAGAAAGGCCCAGCCAAGGGGTGTGGTGAAGATGATGTTGAGCAGTTCGTTGAAACTGAAAAACTGGAAGCTCATGAAGCCAAAGGACAGCAGGGCTGCAATGTCCATCCAGATGAACAGGGAAAACCCGGTGACGATGGCCATCCAGCCGAGATCGCGCCCGATCATCGATCTGACAGTACCCAGGACAATGCCCCAGGAAAGCGGTTCGGATTTTTCCAGCCGCTTGCTGACCACGTAAAATCCGCTGGCGATGAAAGGCGCGATAAGCGCAAACCCCGCCGCCAACGGATAAACGAGAAAGTGCAGATCGAATTCGATCAGCATGAGGATCAGCACCCAACCGCCCGCCGCATAAATGCCGCCGAAAAACAGGCCATAGGCCGGAGCGGCCATGAAGTCTCGCAGCCCCAGGCCGAGGACCTCAAGCAGGTCGTCGGTGGTTACCGTGAGAATCTCGGTTTGCTTTTTTTGTCCGTTCGTCACAGGAAAAATCCCCCCAGATTTTTGCAGAACACTATTCTGTCGTGTGGGGGTCTTCCTTGATGTAACGCAAATCAGGCGGGCGCGTGCCAGACGGCGGTGTCCGCGGTTTCGTGCAGGGTGTAGCCGTTGGTTTCCAGCATCTTCGTGATGTCGGTCACGTCCTTTCCCCGCGCGGCAAGGATCGAGGGGTGAAGCTCGAGCGCCAGCGCACGCACGCGATGCTGCTCGAAAACCTGTGGCGAGCCGAGCAGGGCTTCATATTCAAAGCCCTCGATATCCACTTTCATCAAATCCACCCGCGTGGCGTTTTCGCCATCGAGAAGTTGCCCCAGTGTCGTGGTGGCCACCTGCTGGGTGGAGACCTTGTATTTGGAGTTGTTGGAAAGTCCGCTTGTGCCCGTGTTGACGTCGGGAGACAGATGGATGGTTGCGGTTCCCGGCGTATCGGATACGGCGACGTTGAGCACACCGGGGTTTTCGATTCCGTTCAGGCGAAAGTTCTCGGCAATGACCGGCAGCAAGCGTTCCTGCGGCTCGATCACGACAACATGACCGGTCGGGCCGCAAAGCTTTGCGGCGAGGACAGAGAAATATCCTTCATTGGCGCCAAGGTCGACGAAGGTGGATCCCGCTGAAAGATAGGTTTCCAGGGTTCGCTGCATTTCGGCTTCGTAGACGCCGTCCTCGCACAGGCAGACACCCAGATTGGAAATCGGATCAACCCAGAATTGGCCATTGGCGGTTGTCACGACAACCCGATCCAGCCCGAGCAGCTTCTTGATGAAGGACGCGACGGGGGCGGGGCGAATTCGGATCAGGATCTTTTGCAGCGCACGTTGCGTTGGCGTCAGGGAATTGCGGTGGACGACAGAATTCATGAATTTCAACCAGAATGATCGTGAAAAGAGGCCCGTGCGGCTGCCATTTCCGTATAATTGGTCGAAATCGAAATTGAATACAAGCAAGCCCTGAATCGGTGGCCGGTCTTTTCGGTTTCTGTTGCGCCCGCCTGGGCCGGGTTCTGTGCAAGAGGTCGGATTAGGCCGTTGCTTCGTCGAACGTCACCATGCGCCTGCGGTTTTCGTCCCACAACGCCATGCGAAGGGCTGTGAGCCCATCGCTCAGGGACATCGGGGACACGCTTTGCAATGCCGGGATCGCCTCGTGGCATTCCTGCAGCCGGTAGTTGGGAATTCGGGCGTTGAGGTGATGGACGTGATGGAATCCGATATTCCCGGTGAACCATTGCAGGATGCGTGGCAGGCGAAGAAAATTGGAACTTCGCAACGCAGCCGTGGTTGCGTCCCAGCGGTCGTGATGCGCCCATAGGGTATTCGCGCCACGGTGCTGAACCGAGAACAGCCAGACGCCGAGAATGGCAGCAAGCGCCATCACCGACAGCTGCACGACCGCGACATGGGCATAGCCCAGCAGCAGCCCCAGGGCCGCGAGCCCGGCCAGAACGGTCAATGTGGTCAGGTGAACCACCCGGCGTTCGGGGCGCCATGATTTGGGCATGTCGAAAGGAAATCGATAGAGCACCAGAAAGACGAGCGGGGGCAGCAGGATATTGGCGACCAACGGATGCTGGGTGACGCGATACCAGAAGCGTTGCCGGGGATTCAGGGCCTGATACTCGGCGACTGTCAGGCAGGAGGAATAGATGTCGGCACCGCTTTGCCTGCGGTCGAGGTCATTCCAGATTCCGTGATGCGCGGCATGCTGCCGTCGCCATGCCGTGAAGGGCGTCAGCGTGAGGATGCTGCATGCAAAACCGAGGATGTTGTTGGCCAGCTGCGTGCGAAAGAAAGCGCGGTGGCCGCAATCATGCTGGATGATGAAAATGCGGACCAGGAAGCCGGCTGCCAGCGGCGCAAGCGCCAGTGAGATCCAATAGGAGATATCCCACAAGGCGTACATCGCTGCACAGGTTGCAATGTAACCGCCGAAGGATGTGCATATCTGCGTGACACTTCGGGGAAGTGAAGGTTCCTGAAACTGTGCAGCTGCGCGGCGGAGGTCTTTGTGCCCTGTGTGCCGGTCCGGGCTTTGATTGTCAGTTTGGCGTTCTATTTTTCGTCTCCATGCGTTGTGCCTGGTGAATCGCGTCTTTCAGATTCGTGTAGCGATATTCACCAACACGGAAGTTATCGACCCGGACATAAGTAATTCCATGGTCTGACATGTGTTTTGTATCTTCGGCGCTGAACTCGGAGGCGAAATCGGTCGGATCGGAAGCTGTCATGGTGTTGGTGCCTTTTCAGGAATTCTCTGTTTCAATTCTGGGTCAGAATTGCTTTCCAACCATCCAGGCAGCCACTTCGCCTTCTGCCTGCGCGTCCGTTATGCTGGATCGCCCGCCGATGAGGGCGCTGAGCTGGGCTGCGTTCTTGACCGTGGTGAGATCGTAGCTGGTCAGGAAATTCCAGCGCTCCCGGGCAGCTGTCCTGTAAGCCTTCTTGCGTGTGACGGTTTCGAGGCTTTCGCCTCCCTGATATCCGAACATTATGCTTCTCCGATATGCGTGTTACCCGAAGAGCCTGCTCGGTGTCCCGGAAGTCCGGAAACCGAACAGAGAGGGAACGCTATCATTATGTATTTGGTGCTGAAAATTAAATATTCAACTACACCCGGATTTCACAAACACGGTTGAATACAAAATCGTGCAAATAATTCATATAGATAAAACTGAAAGACTGTTGTCTTCAGTCTCTCCACAGGAATGAATCTTGCGTCTAAACGAAATTCGCGTAACAACTATTTCCCTCCATCGCCTGCATTTTTTCGGTAGCATTCGCGCAATCAGAAAAACAACGCCCTGAGGGAACTCCACCATGCGCACACCACGTCTCGACCGCGACCGCCAGCAATGGATCTTCGACTATATTGTTCAGGAGACCGGGAAGGTCTTTCACTGGGATGAAGACGGGCGGCCGCTGCCCAAGAGCGTGAAGAGCCATGCCCAGATATCCAAACATCTGGGCCGCCTGGCTCAGCGGCTCGAACGGGTTGCCGCCGAAGAGGAGGCCGCCGGCCATTCGGCCACGGCTTTCGAACTCTATTACCGCGCATCCGTGAACTATGCGCTGGCCCAGCACCCGGTGCTCGAGACGAATGACGAGAAACGTTACCTCCACGGCAAATGCATCTCGACCTATGAAAAGGTGATGGCACATTCGCCCTACCCGATGGAGCGGGTCGAAATTCCGTTCGAGGGTGTGGAATTGCAGTGCAACTTCCACATGATGCCCGGCAAGCAAAAGGCGCCGACGGTCATCTATATTCCTGGCTGCGACATGACCAAGGAAGTCTATCCCGATCCCCGTGTGAATCCGGCGCATCTGCGCGGCATGCACATGCTCTGCATGGACGGCCCGGGTCAGGGCACGGGCAATCTGCGCGGCATCAAGCTGACCCATGACAATTACGAGCGCGCGATCATCGCCGTGATCGACTGGCTGGAAACCCGTGACGAGGTCGATCCCGAAGGGATCACCATTTATGCCCTCTCGATGGGCTCGTTCTGGGGGTTGCAGGCCGCGGCCACCGGCGATCCGCGGATCAAGGCTGTTGTGGGCCCCTGGGCGTCCTACACGGATAAGTACTACATCCTCGACACCTTCTCACCACGCTACAAGCAGCTCTTCGGCTATCTGACAGGTGCTGAAAGCGAGGAGGCGCTCGACGAGATGGTCGCGAAGATGACCGTCGAG